>NZ_CP084318.1:2790953-3091906 GCF_020310025.1 Leeuwenhoekiella palythoae | reverse complement strand
ATTTAAATAATTTAATGAAATCCCAAACGCTTAATAAACGACCTCTTCGGGTACATCAGAGAGGGTTTTTAAAAAAGCTACCAAGGCTTGCTGTTCTTCGGCGGTGAGTTCGAGATTGTCAAATGGTAGTGTTTGATGCGGCAGATCAAAGCCAAGGCCACCACCGCCGCCTTTATTATAAAAGTCAATAACTTCTTCTAAACTTTCATACACACCGTTATGCATATAAGGCGCGGTAAGTGCCGCGTTACGCACGGTTGGCGTCTTAAACATTCCCAATTGTATGGGCTCTTCGTACATAAAGTAAAAGCCCAGATCGTCGTCAAGCTCTTTATTTGCAGCAGTTTCCGGAACACCAATTACTTCCTTTTCAGTATCGGTAAAAAAGGGAGGCACTGTCCCACTAGTGAGCGGCATAAAATGACAGGTAGCACAAAGCGCTTTTCCCATAAATAAGTTTAACCCCTGTTTTTCTTCAGGAGTAAATGTGTTTTCTTCTCCACGCATATTTTTATCGAACTTTGAACTGAAACCATTAAGCGTACTGATGTATGCCGAAAGTGCTTTGATGGTTTCGTCGTTAGTCCAACTTCTGCGCGTACCGAATACTTCTTTGAAAGCTTCGTAATAGGTGGAATCGGTTAACACTTCTTCAGAAAATTCGTGTACGGTACTGTTGAATTCTTCTTTATTGGTAAATACCCCTGAAATCTGAGCAAGCAAGGTTTCGGCTCTGCCATCCCAGAAAAATGCACGTTGAAAAACCGAGTTGATCAAGGTGGGAGAATTCCGTTTTAACGGAGAACCGGTATTATTCATATTGGTCACCTTCCCATCTGTGTAGGCTAGTTTGGGATCGTGGCAAGTAACACAAGCCATATCTTTTCCTTTTGAAAGATTTTTGTCAAAAAACAGACGCTTTCCTAATGCGATTTGTGCTTCGGAAGGATTACGATTTGTGATCTCTCTGAAATATTCCACATTAAAAGAATCCTCTTCAAAAAAGGTAGGTGCATCAAAATTATAGGGTTTATTAGTCACCGGCTCCCAAACGTCTGAAGCTTTGCGTATCGCCACCCAACTGCGCGTAATGGGATTAAAATATTCCCGTATAAATGTGTAGCGATCAAAAGTTGCAAAATCTTTATTGGTCGCAATAAACGCAATAGCCTGCTCAACCTGATCTTGAAATTGAAGATCCAACTGTGCATCAGCAGCTTTTACACGCTCTTGTATGCTCAATGCATAAACATCTCTGAGACTTTGCAAGGACTCTTGAGTTTCTCCTAAACCTAGTCCGCTCACGGGTGTATCAAAACCAGCGATCGCAAGACTCACCATACGCATCAACTGTTGATGTGTTGCGATAAAAAACCGTTCAGCGTTGAGTTCGCGCTCCGCAATACTTCCTTTTAAAATTTCTAGTAAACCTTTGGTAAGACGCAGTTCTTTTTGATAAGCAGTTTCGTTCTCAATTCCCTCATAAATAGATTCTTCAATTTTTTGAAGTCCCACGGGCTCCAAAACCTTTTGAGAATCATCTGTTAAAAATGGCAATGCCGGACCATTAGCGCGATGCCCTACCACAGGATTGATGTACGACGCGTAGGGTTCGGCTTTTTTAAAAGCTACACGAGCTTTACTAAAATAGATTTTGGCCTTAGCGCTTTCAGCGGGGGTGACCGCTAAAGAATCTAAGTACTGCATCGCTTCGGCTAAATGCATTTTATAATATTCCTGAGTAGGTTGCCAATCTACTAAAGCGGTAAGCGTTTCGTCAGCCTTCTTATCGTTTTTACAAGCCGAAAAACACAGTAAAACAATCAGGCCGAGTCGGGTAAGTAATTTCATAGAAACAGGTAATATGTATTTATGACAAAACCTCCACAAGAATTTGTGGAGGTTTAAAGACTATAATGGTTGGTTGTTATCTTGGTAAGCCTTGTAATAAAATTACTTGAGAACCTTGTCTGTTTTCACGTCCAGAAATGATGTGACCATCTAATCCTTGGAAGAAATCATCAGTCCAGTAATGAGGCTGAAGCGCTAGCACAAAAGTACCGTCTACACCTATTTTATCTGAAATGTCAATCAAAGAACCAAACTCTCCATTGTAAACCACACCTGGATCTTCAGCTAAGTTCTGGTCAACGCGTAAGCGTAATACAACTTCGATATTATCTCCATTTAAATCACTCTGATAGATGTATGAATTATGATTTCTGTTGAATGAGTTTGGATCTTCTTGAAAGTATACATAGTTCTCGGTCACACAAATGTTGTCAGGGCTCTGCAAGCTTGCAAGGTTCCCGTCCATATTGTTTGTGTCTGTGTTTCCGCTTACTACTTGGGTAAGCTTTCCGGTTAACGGAGCATCTGCATCAAGTTCTAATTTGTAAACGGTTCCCCAGTCGTTATATGTTCCTGCTCCGGGACCTCTACCGGTTACAGCAAAATAAACATTGCGACCGTTAGCATCAGAACCTTTCTGATAATCTACATCTTCAACACGCATAAATGCCGAAGCACCAACTTCAATACAAGCATCTTCCATCTCGCTTGCGCTTAGGTTTGCAGCGTCAGGAATTTCAACAAATTCTACATCATAAGTTGCTTTGAAATCAAGATCACCTTCGTTGTAGATCTGGCCTTCTTCAGCAGCGATTACGCCTCCGTTTCCGTCAGAGATTTGCTTCAGTTTTAAAACATAAACTTTACCTCCTTCAAGATCTGCATCGCCATTTTCTGAATAATACAGAACAACTTGGCCTTCAGAACCGCTAGAATCGTCATCTCCACCTATGATCACCGTTTTTCCGGAATAGGCATCTTTAGGTAACGGAACCGCGTTTTCCCAAGAGAACTCGCCTAATGCTGCCAGACCAAAATCTGCAGTAGGAGTTGGAGTCTCTACATAAGGATCAATCGCTTTTACTTTATAGCTATAACTCTCTGAAGCTGATAAGAAAATATCTTCGCTACCTCCGTGAATATCTGCTTCCCACATTGTAGCACTACATTGGCGTGCCCAATCTGCCACACCAGAATTCAATAAGTAATCTCCTTTAACAGGAATCAAGTTCTCGTCTAAGAAAATACGAGATACCGCATAGTGATCTTCGTTATTAACTACATAAATATATCCGTCGCTATTAGGATCTTTTAAGAAACCTGCACCGTCTGCAGAACCTGCCATTTGAAAATTGGTCTCCCCGATCACATCAGAAGTACTGATCAACGAATAAGGCTTTACAAAGTTGAAAGCCGGCGACATTTGTACTAGCGGCTCTAAACTTGATTTGTTTGCAAAAAGCTCAGCGGTTGGAGTAAAGTCTTCTCCATCTTCACCATCCTGGCCGTCAACACCATCGGTACCGTCAACGCCATCTACGCCGTCTGCCCCATCAAGGCCATCTTCACCCTCACAAGCAATAAATACCACACCCACAGATGCAAGCATCATAAGGTTGAATAAAAGTTTTTTTAATGTAGTCATGTTTAATAGAAATTTGATTTTTAGTTGGAAACAAATCTATCTAGACCAGCATTTTTCGGCGTTAACTCAGTATCGTGCTTGAATTAATTTTAAATCAATTGAAGGTTAAAAAAGTTACCTCAACATTACTATTTAAAATTGTTCTAAGGCTTTATGTTAAGAAGCTCATTTTAGGGTAAAATTGAAGATTACAAGGTAGTTGCCTTAAATACAAACCAATAGAAAATTCACCTTCAATAGGTTGCAAAAAAATCCGCTGCAGGAGCGGATTTCTAATAGTATGTTTTGAAACGTTTTACGCTTCGGTTAAAATTTGGGCGGCGTGGTCTTTGGTTTTTACCTTTCCTATAACCCGGGTTACCGTTCCGTTTTCTACGATAAAGGTGGTACGATGGATTCCATCATATTCTTTGCCCATAAACTTTTTTGGTCCCCAAACACCAAAAGCGTTGATCACGGTTTTATCTTCATCTGCTAAAAGCGGAAAAGGAAACTCATACTTATTTCTAAAATTGGTTTGACGACGTTCTGAATCTGCACTCACGCCTAGTAGTTCGTAGCCTTCTGCTTGTAATTCTTTGTAATTATCTCTCAAGTTGCAAGCTTCGGCAGTACAACCCGGCGTTGACGCTTTTGGATAGAAAAACACAACAACTTTTTTGTCTGCATAATCGCTCCATTGTACTTCGTTTCCATCCTGATCTTTAGTGGTGAATGCAGGTACTTGATCTCCTTCTTTTAACATATTCATGATTTTCTATATTTTAATGTGTAGAATTGATTCTTTTTAAGGTTTCAAAAAATCCCTTCTTTGTATTTTCGTTTTCAAAATTACAGATAATGACTAAAGCCGAGAAGGTAACCTTTGTTATAGATACGTTAAAGCAACTTTATCCTCAGATTCCCATTCCGTTAGATCATAAAGATCCGTACACCCTGCTTATCGCAGTTTTGATGAGTGCGCAGAGTACTGATGTCAAGGTAAATCAGATCACGCCGCTTCTTTTTGAAGTCGCCGATAACCCTTATGATATGGTCAAACTCTCTGTGGAAGAAATTCGCGAGATCATTAAACCCGTGGGTTTATCGCCGATGAAGGCCAAAGGTATTCACGGTCTTTCTCATATACTTATCGATAAATACGATGGAAAAGTTCCTGAAAGTATCGAAGCATTAGAGCAGCTCCCCGCCGTGGGTCACAAAACGGCAAGCGTAGTGGTTTCTCAAGCGTTTAACATTCCGGCATTTCCTGTAGATACGCACATTCACCGTTTGATGTACCGGTGGAATTTAACCAATGGAAAAAACGTAGTTCAAACCGAAAAAGATGCTAAACGCCTTTTTCCGAAAGATCTTTGGAATGAACTGCACCTACAAATTATATGGTATGGTCGACAGTACAGTCCGGCCCGAGGTTGGGATCTAGAAAAAGATATCATCACCGCAACCATAGGCCGTAAAAGTGTTTTAAAAGAATATTATAAGTCAAAAAAATGAGCGATTCTTGGCAGACCTGAAAATTCTTTTCTAGCTTTTATTCTTCTCTTCAAGCGCGCGCTTAATCTTGTTTAAAATATTGATTTTTTTCTCGGAAATAATAGCTGTATGCTTGGTTAAAAATTCAATCTGAGCAATCTCAATACGTATTTGCCGAGCGCTATGAAGCAATCTAAAGGTTTCATTAAAACGCTTATTGATCTCTGCAAAAATCTGCTCTTCTTGAGTTTCATCTTTATCTAATAGAAGCAAACAAAAGCTTACTTCTGTCATCCCGAGAAGTACCGAAATATCTAAATCTTCCGGATCTACATCATCTAGTTGCTTATAAAAATCCCTCAGATAGGTCAGTGGTTCTTTAGTCGTAAACCGTTCAAACAGGGCTTTGAGACTTCCGTGGCCATAACCTTCTAGCAAATACGCAATAAACACCATATTTGAAAAAGCATCCAGACTGTTGCCATCATAAAGATCGCTGTTGATCATAAAAGCTTCTGTGTAATAATCTAGCGCAAATTTGAGGTACAAATCGCGCTTTTTTGGCTGCTCATAGGCCGAAGCAAATTTATAGGCATTACCTACCACACCCAGTCGTAAAGTGGTTTTGCCTATCATAGCGAGTTTATTCACCTGATCTAATTCTGCCAAACGTTTTTCGGCATCTTCTGAAAAATTATGAGAACGCAACAAACAAAAATGCTCTAATACTTTCAGAGAAAAGTTGGCATCTTCCAGCGTAAGTACTGCACCAAAGGTCTCTAATGCCTTTAGCGGCTCATTCAATTCATCGTAAATAAGGGCCTCTTTTTCACGAATAACACCATCAATCAAATTATTGCTCGCCGCATTGTTCAGAATGGTTTCCAAGCGCTTTTGACCTTGCTTCTTTTTAGTTGCATTATGCTTTACTTCTGAATAGAGATTCTCAAGATCAATATAAACCTGCGAACTCAACACATAATCGTAGTCGTCATCTTGTGCTTTACTGAGGTCAAAAAACTTGTAATGCTGATTTCCGTAGCATTGATACGCTCCCCACGTATTGGTGTGCCCGTGATTTTGATAACACATTTTACGCGCCATTTGCACCGCTTCGCCAAATTCATATCCCATAAGCATGCGCTTGTAGAAATGTTCAGAAAAGGTCGCGGCCGCCGCATCATCTACTGCCCAACCGGTTATCACAATGGCTTTAACTCCCATATTGATCAACTGCGTTCCCACATTGGCGGCCAGCTTAAATCGGGATTGCGTGTATGCCGAATCTTTAGCATCTAAAGTTCCCGAATAACAGCAATTGATAAAAACAAATTCAGGCACGTAACTCAGTTGCTTGATCATTGCGGGATTGATGCAAATACCATCCCCGATGGCAATCCCTACACGCTCGTTAGCTAAATCATAAAGACCGTGACCTGCAAAATGCAGGATCTTATAAGGGCGAGTATAGAGCTCCAGCATAATTTCTGCCGGTTCTGCATTAATAAGCGAAAAGGTTTCAAATGCAGCCTGCTCCAACTTTGCATTGACATCCTGAGCTTCCTTTTTTGCTGCCGGCAACTGCGGCAAATTTTCTTCATTATAAAGTGGATCGCCAATAATGAGTGCCGAATTGCTAGCAGCTCGTAATGGAAGGCTTTCATATTCTGAAGTGAGTAATTGACGTATGAGTCCGCTGTTAACGGCAGCCGGAGTTTCATCTGAATCAAAATCGTGAAACATTTCCCACGGAAATTGTGCTGCTTCAAGATCTAACTTAAGTAAAATATTGTTTTGATTTCGAATTATATCTTTAAACCGATTGGGAATAAGCAGCTCAAACAACGCCTTTGACAAGCGTTTATCCCAAGCAGCACTGTGCGACATACGTTCTAGCAGAACCTCAACCTGGTCTAACCCGTTATGCACCTCTTCTTCTTCAATACGCGCCAAACCGCTTGATGAATTGAATGCAAACCCTTTGATACATTCTTTGGTGAGCAAACTTTCAATATTAAATTGATGCCACCAATCATCACGATCGCTGATGAATGCTCGTTTCTTTTTGGCGCCTTCTTTACTTTTCACTCCTTTAACCAACTCAAAACTAAAGCGGTTATCTGCGTGTTGTAATCTGCTTAAGCCCCAATACGCCTGACTTGACAAAGACTCATAATGATTGATCAACTCAATTTCGGTAATGGGCATTAAGCCGTCTTGATGTTGACGGATGTAGGCATTAGCATTACTTACCCCTAACAAAATTCCTTTGAGCGAATCTTCTACTTGTAACCTTCCGTAGCCGGTTCCTATAAAAATGAACGAGATCCCTTCAGCAAAAGATTTAGCCCGCGCCAGTGTATAATTATCCCGCATGAACATGGCGTATTTTAAAGTCGCCATTTCCGTAGTTTTTGCCAGCAGGTAATGCGTGAGTTCCTGCGTATTGCCCAATCCACAAACGATAGCTCCCCGCGGATTTGTATTCAGATTAAAAAACACTTCACTCTCTCCTATTTTACCGGGATAATACCCCATATCGTACCGCTGCATTAACCTACCGCCCAAACAGCGATTCAGGGCTTTTTCTGCACTATGCACGCCGTCGTTATTAAAATGTCCCACCATCACCGGGTAGCGCGCCACTTTAAGGTCTGCATTGATCACTTCAACCTTAACTTTGGGTTGTTGTATTGCAGTTGCTTGTGGCACGGGGGTAATCCCGAAAAGTGCATCAGCTGCTTCCTGCTGATTGCTAAATGGTTGTGGCACGCCGTGCATTTCAGTAATGACTTCTCCTGCCCTGCTCACCGGTTTGGTTTTAGACAAGAGTTGCGTTTTCCCCTCTTGTAAGAGTTCTACGATTCCATCAAATAATTTTGGGTCATTAGCCAATTCACCGTGCGAAGTTTCGGTGTAGTACAAATTGGTTTCCGGCAATCTTGACGGAATTCCGGTTGCCCAAGTTACACTACTGTCACCGTGCGTTGTGGCCAGATATACTAACTTTTTCTTTTTAGACAGAAATCTGGACTTTGAGGTATAATCGTAAACGGTTTGCTCCGCGTGCCCGGCAATATAGTACACGTTTTTTAGATCTTCTTCTTTGATCTTCGTCACAAAATCCAGCACCTTTTCACGGTATTTCTTAAATGCATCCAGCTCTTTTTTAAGTGGAATAACCATGGCATCATCACATTCCTCTTTTATCTTTTTCCAAAAATCAGTCTCCCAGAATTTTCGCTTTTGATTGTTTTCAATGGGGAGTAATTCAAAGATCCCGGGGTATTCTCTAAACACATACAACAGATCTCTTTTAGTGTTTTTAAAGTCCATCATCGCGAGTTGTTTAACCCTGCTGCTATGCCCTGTGAGCACTTCCATAATTAGATACGAACCCAACCAAGGAGTTCCCAACATGATAAATTTGGTTGAAGGTTTATTGATGAGCTTTTTCCACAATTCAGGAAAATCGATCATCACTTGTCTAACGACCAGACCACCCATAGAATGTGCAATGATCTGAATAGGCTGCGTTTGCTCAACGAGCAACTGCTCTATTTTTTCTGCCAGAAGCTGGGCTGCGTATTTTACACTTTTCCGCCAATCAAAAGGAAACGTGATCACATCGTGTGTTTTGCCCAAATGCTGAGCAAAATCATCATAATATTTTTTGATCACGCCACTTGCGGAAACATCTTCGGTTTTAATACTTAAATCATCTTTGATTGCGCCGCGATTCAGTTCTCTAAAATCAATCCATTGGGGATTTCCATTATGATCAAGACTAGATCCCATAATTCCCGGGAGTAACAGGGCGATTGGTTTTGTTCCGCTAATCTTTTCATAATGCACACCTTTCATAGAAAGCAAGCCCAGCAGTACGCCCCTGCTCCCCGAAGTGTTGCGTTTTTTAATAAAGAAATTTGCAAGTTCACCCGGTGGCGTGATCGCTGCCTGCAGAATAGCATCACACGTATTTTGATTCCTGAAATAATTAAAGTGATTGGTTGCTGCATTTTTAGAAAGAAAGTAGTTGATGCCGTTTAAGCGCGGTGCACCTTGCTCCATTCGGTTGGAATCTACCACCAGATCATTAGCTTTCCAATAAAATAGGTTGGCAAAAATCACTTTAAGCGTATCTACTAAAGATCCACCTGCCTCTGCATCCCCTGCGATCACATAAAGATCGCTTTCTACAGGATTAGCGGAGTAATTGAGCATTTTTTGAAATGCACTATCAGGAACCATACTATACAAACCCGCCATAGCTTCGGGATTGGCTTTTTGTTTAACCACCTCTAGCAAAAACAAGCGTACAGTGGAATACAGCACATTAGCCTGCGCACCTATTGCGAGGCCCATTGCGTTCATTATTACATTTAAAAAGTGATCTAGTCGTCTGGATAAGATGGTCGTCCCGCTTGCCGGCGCAGCAACGCGTATTACTTTATGTATTTGAATTTGTTTTTTTTGAGCAAGCTTATTCAGCTTCACCATCAATTTATGCGTGCTGTCATCCTCTCTGAGCATCATTCCCAACTCGAGATCGCTAAACCCAATAATCTGATTACGACGATCGCATTTAGCGAGAATATCAGCAACGAGTCCGCCGCGGGAATGACTTAAAATATCCAGATCAATCCCTTTTTCTACCGACTCTAAAAAGTCTATCGCATTCTGAATAGGACTAACCGAAAGCGTGCGATGCTCTAAGGCTAAAATTCCGGAGGCATATTCTTGCAACAGTTGATCCCAGATGGGATTGGCGCCTATTCGCAAATCAGAAAATGCAGCAAAGGTATTAGAAAGTGTGCCGTGAATTAGTAGTAAATATGGTGTAGTTTGCTTATCAACTTTAGCAACAGGCAGATATTGAAATGTAGCATCCATCTTAAAAACACCGGGTTGCGGCATTACCTTTTTATCATAAGCTTCGGCCAATACTGCTGCTGTTTCCTCAACGGCGATCGCTGCTGCTTTAGGTTTGAGCAGGTGCAGCGCTTTAATGATCACCTCGCTTACAATTCCGCGAGACGGACTCGTTTCTACAAGTTTGGCTTCAAAAACCAATGCCTCACCAGAGCGTGAGGTATTCAAAGGTGTATTGTAAATTTCCTGAACGTCTAACGCATTACCTATCCATTCGGTATCGTCTGAAAAAGTGAATTGAATGATAGCATCATCATCAAGATCTAAAGGAATCGCTTTGCCCGATGCCCTATTTTTAGCCAGTTCGACACTTTTTACAATTTCAAATTCAGCATAAATACCTGAAAGTTGCTTTTGGGGGGGAGCGCTCTCTGTCCCGTAAACTACGGCCTTGATCATAATACGTTAGTTTTAAGTGTATTATAAATGTAATAAAAGCCTAATAGCCAAAAACTTAGCCATTGAATTTAGGGGCAAACACCCCTAAACTAAAGGGGGAAATGCAGTAGCAGCAAGAGTTCTTTCATTCTCATTATCTTTGAAGCACATTACTAAAGATATAAACTTTGAAAACCACCAAAACCCCAGATAAAATAGCGGTCAAAGCACTCATTTTTGATATGGATGGGACGATGATCGATAATATGATGATTCACCATCGCGCTTGGCAAAAGAAACTCAAAGAGCTAGGTCTAGAAATGACACTAGACGAAGTAAAGCGTGACATTCACGGCGTGAACAACGAGATCATTAAGCGCCTTTTTGGTGACCGTTTTAATGCGGAAGAAATCGCACAGATCGCTTGGGATAAAGAAGCCGCCTATCGCGAGATCTATGCAGATCAAATCAGAATGCTTCCCGGACTGCAGGAATTTTTAGATACGGCAAAAGCACTAAAACTTCCGATGGGAATTGGTACTGCCGCTCCTAAAGAAAATGCTGAATTTGCCGTTGAAGCGCTAAAGCTTGAACCGTATTTTCAGACCGTGGTGCACTCTGATATGGTAGATCGCGGCAAACCGGATCCTCAAGTTTTTGAGATGGTTGCAGCGCGGCTTCAGGTTGATCTTAAAGACTGTATGATCTTTGAAGACAGTCCTACCGGAGCTCAAGCAGCTGCCAACGGAAACGCGCAATCGGTGATCTTAAACACCACGCATACTCCTGACGAGTTTGAGCGTATTTCTAAGATTCAACACTTTATGACCGATTATAAAAATATTCAACTTACAAAGTCAGATGATGGAGCGTTTTACCTTCAGTTTTAAAGAAACTAAAAATATCAGCGCTACTCGTTGTAAAATCTTTTCATTTAAATAAAAACAACCTTACTAAAAGCGTATTTTTAACGCTTTAATTAAAAGTACCTATGAAACAAATTGTTTATATGGCCGGCGTTCTTGCCAGTGTTATGCTGGTAAATTGCGGCCCAAAAATGACCGAATCTTCAAATCATTCTGGTAAAGAGGTCACCCTTACCGATGTTGACCCAATGCCGTATGCCGAAAGTATTACTGCAGATGAGTTAAAAGAAATGCTTTACGTTTATGCTTCAGATGAATTTGAAGGTCGTAACACCGGTGAACCGGGACAAAAGAAGGCGGTAGCTTATCTTAAAGACTACTATATCGATCAGGATATTCCATCTGCGCTAGAAGACTCGTATTTTCAGATTGTTCCTGAAAGTTTTTTCAGAGCCGGAAGCGGGATCAAAGCTTCAGAAAATGTAGTGGCCTATATAAAAGGAAGTACTAAACCTGAAGAATATATTGTTATTTCTGCACATTTAGATCACGTAGGGGTACGTGATGATGGTGAAGTATTTAACGGTGCTGATGATGATGGTTCTGGAACAGTTGGTGTTCTGGAGATTGCTGAAGCGTTTAATAAAGCTGTTGAAGCAGGTTACAGACCACAGCGCTCTATTGTTTTCTTGCACGTAACCGGAGAAGAAAAAGGGCTTTACGGTTCGCGCTATTATGCAGAAAACCCAATTTTCCCTATTGAAAATACTGTGGCTGACTTAAATATTGATATGATTGGCCGTGTTGATGATGCACACAAAGACAACGAAAATTACATTTATTTAATAGGTTCAGATAAGTTAAGCTCGCAGTTAGATAGTATTTCTACTGCCGTGAATAATAAATATATGAACATCGATCTTGATTATACTTACAATGATGAGAATGATCCTAATCGTTTTTATTACCGTTCTGATCATTACAACTTTGCTAAGCAAGGTGTACCTATTATCTTCTATTTTAACGGAACCCACGAGGATTACCATAAGGTGACTGACACACCAGATAAGATCAATTACCCAATGCTGGCAAAACGCGCACAGCTCGTTTTCTTAACCGCTTGGGAACTGGCCAATCGCGAAGATCGCATCATCGTTGATAAAGCACCATAATTACAAAGCACTATCAGATACAAAAGCCTCTTATTAGAGGCTTTTTTTATGCTTATGAAGTAATTTTATAACTAGAATCAAAACCCACAGGTTATGCAAAAATGGATTGCCCATCCGTTAGAATTAGAAGATGACACAGTTAAACTTGTACCATTGAAACGTGAGCATCGCGATGGCTTGCTCGCCGCAGCATCTGACGGAAGTTTATGGGAGTTGTGGTACACTTCGGTGCCTTCTGCTGAAACCATAGATGCGTATATCGCAACTGCGCTTGAACAACAAAAAAAAGGTGAAGAATATCCTTTTAGCGTTATTGATGCGCAAAGCGGAAAAATCATAGGATGTACACGGTTCTACGGGATGCAACCGCAGCATAAACGACTGGAAATTGGTTACACCTGGTATGCAAAAAGTCTTCAGCGCACCGGTGTGAATACCGCCTGCAAACGCTTATTACTTGCTTATGCCTTTGAACAACTTAACTGTATCGCTGTTCAAATAGTAACTGACTGGTTTAATCTTAGATCGCGCACAGCCATCGCCAGACTGGGCGCAAAACAGGATGGTGTGTTGCGCAATCACCGCATTAATGCAGATGGAAGCTACAGAGACACAGTTGTGTTTTCTATAACTAATTCAGAATGGCACGGCGTCAAGAAAAATTTAGACTACAAAATGCTTACCTATAATTCAGGCTTATGAGCTCAACAAAAATTGCATTATTACGCGGAATAAACGTAGGCGGTCACCGAAAAGTCCCAATGGCCGAGCTACGCCAAATGATGACAGATCTGGGTTTTGAGCAGGTTAAGACCTATATCCAAAGCGGAAATATCATTTTTAAAAGTCCTGTTGAAAACACTGCGGAACTTGCGCTAAGAATACAAAATGGCATTTTAGAACGTTTTGGTTTTGAAGTTCCTGTGATTTGCTTGACAGCAGAAACGCTTCAACACGCTGTAAAGAATAATCCGTTTGTTACCGAAGCTCCCCCCCTAACACAGTTACATCTTAGCTTTTTAAATAAAGAACCTGAGAAATCGCTTGCCGAAGCCTTACAAGAAATTGATCTTTCTCCAGATCAATTCCATCTCCAAAACACATTCATTTATTTAAACATTCCCGGGAAATACCATAAGACCAAACTCTCTAACGCCCTGTTTGAGAAAAAACTTAAAGTCAGCGCCACGACTCGGAACTGGAAAACGGTGATGAAGTTGATTACGCTTTCAGAATAACAGTACAGGGAGAGTATAAACGAAAAAATCCCCACATTGCTGTGAGGATCTTTACTTTCGGGTGGAAGATCGGTCTCGAACCGACGACCTCCTGAACCACAATCAGGCGCTCTAACCAACTGAGCTACAACCACCATTTAAATGCATATTTCGCTAACGATTTATGCGGGTGCAAATGTAATGCAAATCCGCATTATGAGCAATACATTTATTTAAAAAATTTTAGATCAAATCAAAAATTGAATCTACAGCAGGATAGCGTTCCACAGTAAAACCTTCGGCATAGTCTGTTCCTATAAGTCTGCCTAAGTCTTGTGCTCTGTATTTGACACTATCTTGAAAGTTCTTGCTTGATATAGGCGTATTATTATCTGGATTATTAGGATCATAAAATTGTGACGCATACGCAAGAACAGATTTCATCTTAACATCCATAAAGCCGCTGATGTCTACCACAACATCAGGTTGCAAATTTTTCCATTGAATATAATGATACACGTGTTTAGGTCTCCAAGCTTCCTGAGTCTTACCGTCCAGAATGGTTTCAATCTTTTTCAAACCACTTAAAAAACAAGCATCGCTCGCCAATTTGCTCCCTTTACCGTGATCAATATGCCGATCATCAATAGCATTGCACAGCACAATTTCCGGCTGGTATTTACGTATGATCTCAATAATGCGCAGCTGCGATTCTTTATCATTTGTAAAGAAACCATCAGCTAAAGCAATGTTTTCGCGTACGCTTAAACCTAGGATCTTAGCTGCCGCCGCAGCTTCCTGATCTCGTATTTCTGCCGAACCTCGTGTGCCCAATTCGCCACGTGTAAGATCTAGAATTCCTGTTTTCTTTCCGCGACTGGCCTCTTTTGCAAGAACACCACTGCACGACAGTTCAACATCGTCAGGATGCGCGCCAATGGCAAGTATATCTAATTTCAATTGTGTTGCTTTTAATAATGATCCCTAATCTGTCGATGCACTGCAGCGAACCTAACTTATATGCTAAAATTCAAACTGTCTTTCACCACTTTCTCCAAAGCCTGCTTCAGGTCTGCGATCAAATCTTCTTTTTCTTCAATCCCCACCGAAAAACGCAATAAACCATCTGCGATACCTTGATTTTCGCGCTCTTCAGCACTTAACAAGGCGTGCGAAGTTTGCGTAGGCGAAAGAATGGTCGACTCTACTCCCGCTAAACTCATAGAAGGTTTGATCAATTTTAATTCTTTCATAAACGCAGCAGCATCTAACTCATCTGAAAGTTCAAAAGAAAGCATTCCGCCATAGCCTCGCATTTGTTTTTTGGCCAACTCGTGATCAGGATGTGTTTTTAATCCGGGATAATAAACCGCTTTCACGTGTCCGTTTTGATCAAGCCATTTGGCCAGTTTCTTCGCATTTTTATTCTGCTGCTTTACGCGCAGTACCAAGGTTTTTAAGCTACGCTCTAACATCCATACCGAAAAGTCGCTTAAGCTTCCACCCAGATTTTTAGCTTTATTCCAGATCTTATCCATATGCACTTCTGAACAAGCGACCGCACCGGCAAGAATATCGCTATGTCCGCCCATATACTTTGTTGCACTATGAATTATAATATCGATCCCAAAATCTGCCGGATTCTGATTTACCGGAGAGGCAAACGTATTATCTATCATCGTAACGATTCCCTTAGCCTTAGCAAGGTCGGCCACCATTTGCATATTAGTAACAGTCATCAAGGGGTTTGATGGCGTTTCAATATAAATTACCTTAGTATTTTCTTGTATAGCGGCCTCAAAATCTGCCTGCTCGAGACCCGAAGTGAAGGTGTACTCGATTCCCATTTTAGAGAATTCTTCTTCCACGAGGTTAAACGTTCCGCCGTAAAGCGTTTTTTGCAGCACAATATGATCGCCAGCACTTAAAAAAGCAAGCAATGTGGTACTTACTGCCGCCATTCCGCTGCCAAAGATCATTCCTGCTTCTGTGCTTTCTAATGCAGCAATTTTTTTGCCTAACATTTCTTGGTTAGGGGTATTGAAATAACGCGGATAACGTTTGATTGCAACATCTTTATATGCATATGATGTTGACATATAAATTGGAGAGATCGCTCCTTTAAACTGTGTATCTTCAACCTCACCCACGTGAGTGCAAATGGTATTTAAACCTAATTTTCGATCGGCCATAATAGGGTTATTTTGTCTGCTTCGAATTTACAAAAAGCCTATTGAACAATTGGAGGTGTAGGCTTGAATTCGTTTTAAAAATGCAGTCAGCATGTGCTTCTGTAGTACCTTTGCGCTCCTAAATTATCCTATGAAACTAATCTTTGATACTTACCAGCCTAACTATGCCCAAGCTTTTAAAGAGCTTAACTTACATTGGTTGGAGCAGTTTTTTGTGGTAGAACCGCACGACGACGAAGTTTTGAGTGATCCTGATCGCTTTATAATTCAACCCGGTGGAGAAATTCTTGTTGCGCTTCAAAATCAAAAAGTTGTTGGGGTGGTTGCCCTTATGCCCGATGAACACGGCATTTTTGAGATGACTAAAATGGCAGTAGATGCCAACCTTCGCGGGCAAAAAATAGGTCAGCAATTGTTGCGCTATACGCTTGACTTTGCACAACAAAAAGGCTTAGATCGACTTCTGTTATATTCTAACCGAAAACTAGAAAATGCGATCTACCTCTATCGTAAATTTGGTTTTGAAGAAATTCCGCTAGAGCATCCCAATCCCTACGCCCGTGCCGACATTAAAATGGAGATCCGGTTTTAAAGTTTATAAATTCTTTAATACAAATTCAGCTTGATTCTTTTTTCCTTTAGGTAGAAACCTATAATACTTATTATGAAAAATCTAGTTTTAGTTGCATTAGCAATAACCACATTATACAGTTGTAAGAATCAAAATAAAGCAGAAGATGAGTCTTCTTTAGCTTCAGAAGAAGCCGCGATGACCACTGAAGCAACCACCGAAGCCCAGTTTAATATAACACCTATTGAACATGCCACTGCTATTTTTGATTTTGGCGAAGATGTGTTTTACATTGATCCTGTGGGTGGTGCCAAAGCTTTTGAAAACAAGCCAAAACCTCAGGTGATCCTGATCACTGATATTCACGGCGATCACCTTAACGAAGAAACCTTAACCGCTGTTGCTGATAGTAGCACGACTATTTTTGCACCACAAGCAGTAGTTGATCAATTAAAAGGTGCGATCAAAGAGCAAGTGACTGTGATCGCTAATGACGAAACACAAACTTGGGATGGCTACACGCTTACCGCGATCCCTATGTATAATCTTAGAGAGGAAGCCAAGCAGTTTCATACCAAAGGCCGCGGAAATGGTTATCTTATTGAAAAAGACGGAATGCGTGTCTATTTTTCAGGGGATACTGAAGACATCCCAGAAATGCGCAATTTGAAAAATATTGACAAAGCTTTTATTTGTATGAATCTTCCGTACACGATGCCGGTCACTAGCGCCGCTGATGCGGTCATAGATTTTAAACCCAAAGAAGCTTACCCGTATCATTTTAGAGGTCAAAATGGTATGAGCGATGTAGATCAATTTAAAGGTATTGTAGATTCTGCTGATGTGGGTACAGAAGTGATCATTTTAGATTGGTATCCCAACGGGGCCGAGTAAATCCTAAAAAAATAAAAATCCCAATGCAACACGTTGGGATTTTTTTCTGCCATTTTTATCGATTTTCCTTTATCAACACACTTGAGAATTAAAGCATTTCACCTCTTGCAGGATAGCCTGACTGAACGATATAATCTACCGCTTTTACAAAAGACGGCAAATATGGTCTTCCCCAAGGATTACTATTTATAGCTGAATAATAAATTTGATTACTATTGTCTATTAAAAATAATCCTGGTTCACTAAATTCATTTGGTTCACCAGCTTTTACACCAGCACTTAAATACAAAGCCCAATCTCTTGCTGATTTTTCAGTTAAATCATAGCCCAAAGTAAGATTAGACAATTCCCACTTTTGACGAGAAAGTCTAGCTCTCTTTTCGGTATCCATACTTACAGCTACTACATTAACGCCTCTTTGCTCAAATTCGGGTAGCAATTCTTGTAATTGTTGTAAATACTTTTTACATAATGGACAATGTAATCCTCGGTAAAAAACAACCAAAGTAAAGTTGTCTGGATTTTGGTCTGCCAAATTCCATTGATTTCCATTTAATAATTGAAACTGTAAATCTGGTGCTGTATTTTTTGGTGTTGGTCTATTCATAATAAATAATTTAAAAGTTTGCTTTCAAATGATTTTCAAAACGAATAAAATCATTCTCTATTTCTGGATTTTTCATTACATCATATGCCATAAATGTTGGTAATGATTCAAAACCGAACCACTTAAAATTAAGATGCATTGGTTTTAGCAAATCATCTTCACTCATTCCATTAAAAAATGGTTCCTCTTGATTATTAAAAGCTTCTTTTGGTGCATTAGCCGTTACAGACATCATATACTTTCCATTTAACTTTCCACCTAATCCGTAATTCTTCTTCGGTGCTTCTTTACTTCTTCCATCACCATCAGACATTTCGCCCATCATACCCATCGAAAATACTTCATCAATGTATTTTTTAAACGACCAACTTACACCCATCCAGTTCAATGGTGTTTGAAAAAAGACCACATCTGCCCATTTGAATTTTTCAATTTCTTCGTTGACATCATAATTATCTTCCATTGTAGTTTTCTTGATATTGTAACCATTGCTTTTAAAGTAGCTTTCTGCTTTTTCAATTAAAGTTGCGTTTAATTTCCCTTCAGAAAATGGATATTTCTGATGACCATTGATGATAAAAATATTTTTCATTTTGAAATTTTAATTACATTTGTTTCACAAAGAAACTATTATTAGTTCATATTTGAAACTAACGTGTTTGAATTTGGATAAATAGTGGTAACTAAAAAGTAACTAATGGCAAGAAAATATATAGATAACCCAAATGCTTGTTCCCTTGTGCATACGATGAACGTAATTGGCAACAAATGGAAACCGATTATTTTATACTTATTATCAAATGGTTCTATGCGATTTGGAATGCTGAATACGCTAATACCTACAATCTCAAAAAAGGTGCTGACTAATCAGCTGAAAGAATTAGAAACCGATGGATTACTTTTGAGACAATCTTTTGCAGAAACTCCACCAAGAGTTGAATATTCATTAACCGAAAAAGCACTTGGACTTTTACCTGTTTTAAGAATGTTAAGTGATTGGGCAAATGAAGCTTATCCCGAAATGGATTTTGAACAATGTAGAATCATAGAGAATGGAAGAAAGCCCGCTTATAAAAATATATAGACGGAAAAGTTTTTAGTACCAACTATCGAGTAAACGACCTCATTTAACGCCATGCGCTTAATATCTTTTTGACAAGGCCAAAAAAATTGTCACACGAAACACGTGTTATTTGCAGGTTAATATGAATTTGCCCTGTAAAAGCAGTACTTTTAAAATGCAATTACGCACGTACTAAAAGCACTATTTTTTATGAAAGCAGCACTGTTGGGACTGAGTTTGTGTACCCTTCTTTCTTGTAAAAACACCGAAAAGAAATCTGAAACTGATATGACTGATACCGCCGCTTCCCCGCGCACAACCTTTTATCTAGGCACTTATACTGATGGTGAAAGTCAAGGGATTTACAAAGCCGGCTTGGAAGATGACGGCACCTTTACAAAACCTGTAATGGTCGCAACGACTTCTAATCCATCTTTTTTGGCTTTGAGCGCTTCTAAGCATACGCTGCTTGCTGTTAATGAAGACGACCCCGGAATGATCACTTCTTTCGAGGTTAAAAATGACAGCTTAGTTCAACTATCGCAAACCGAAACGGGCGGTGCACACCCTTGTTTTGTAACGCTTAATGAGAATAACGACGTTCTGGTAGCCAATTATAGCGGTGGGAATTTGGGCTTATTAAAACTGAATGAAAAAGACGGCAGCCTTTCTGCGCTTTTAGATGTAAAACAACATGAAGGTCAAGGAACCACCGATCGTCAAGAAGGTCCACATGCACATTCTGTATGGTTTTTACCTGACGGAAGCGGAGTTGTTTCGGCTGATTTAGGAACCAATCAATTATGGTTTTCTAAGATCAATAATGAAACTCAAAAACTAGAACCCGCAGAAAATCAGAAGCTGGACTTCCCGGAAGGTGCTGGCCCAAGACATTTGGTTTTTCATCCTGCTAACGGATTTATTTATGTCTTGAACGAACTAGACAACACCATTGCGCAGGTGGGTAAAGAAAACGGTCAATACAGCGTTTTAGCAGTTACTTCAATATTACCCGAAGGATTTTCTGAATACAGCAAAGCAGCAGATATTCACATCAGCGATGATGGTAGGTTTATTTATGCTTCAAATCGCGGACACGATAGTATCGCTATTTTAGAAGTTGATGATCAAGGGGCACTCTCATTAATCGCTAACGAGCCTACCAAAGGAAAAGATCCTAGAAACTTTCAGATTACACCAGATCAAAATTTTGTGATCGTGGCGAATCAAAACAGCAATAACTTGGTATCCTATACCAGAGATCCTGAAACCGGATTATTAACGTATGCTTCTGAAATTGCTGCTCCTAAACCTGTGTGTATTTTGTTTGATTAGATCTATTTTTTATCTTATCAAAAACAAAATTTTACAACCATGAATCGCTTTACAGTTATTTTTCTAAGCTTACTTGCATCTTTTATCTGCTACATAGGAATTTGGTATACGCTACAATGGTTATTTCCAAGTTTTGAGGGCGCATTTAAAGCTGCAACGTGCGCGGTAATTACTGTATTCTTAACGCCGCGAATTCATAAAATAGACTCCCAATCAGGTAAAAAACAAACGTTGATCTCTTGGATGCTTGTTGGAAAAAGTTGGGTCGTTTAGCTATCTGAAAAAATATGCGTACTAAACTTCAGATCTTTAAAGTGGTGGCTAAGCATTTAAGTTTTACAAAGGCCGCCGAGCAGCTTTACCTCTCGCAACCGGCAGTTTCTAAAGCGATCAAAAGCCTTGAAGAAGAATTTAAGACCACACTTTTTGTACGTAAACGCAATGCCATTGAGCTTACCGCAGAAGGCAAAGCATTTCTCATTTATACGCAAAAGATCCTGAGCATTTATGCGGAAATGGACGAGCAATTCACGCATAAAAATGAAGCCTTTCCTGAGGCCATAGATATGGGAGTGAGCACCACCTTGTCAGACTATGTGATTCCTCAAGTAATTGCTCAATTCAACTTAAGATTTCCCAAAACAAAGTTTAGTATTCTAGCTGCTAATACTGAACATATTGAGAAGCTTATTTTAGATGAAGAAATTCATTTTGGCATAACCGAAGGCAATACCAACAACAACAAATTATCGTACACTAAATTTTTAAAAGACGAGATCGTGTTGGTGACCAATGCCACAAATACCAGCGTTAAAGAAAATGCGATCGCATTGAAAAAATTGAAAGATTTACCGTTGGTCTCACGCGAATCAGGCTCAGGAACACGGGAAGTTATTGATTCGTTCTTACAGCAACACCAGATCAAGTCTATTGATCGCAATATTCTGTTTAACAGCACTGAAGCCATCAAGAACTTTTTATACCATTCTGAACACTTTGCGCTACTCTCTATTCATTCAGTCGCAGACGATTTAAAGAATAACCGTCTCAAAATCATAGATATTAAAAACTTCAGTATTGAGCGCTGGTTCTACTTTGTACGGCGCACGGGTTATCTTTCTAAAAATATAGATTATCTGGAGCGCTTCATTCAAAATAGGAATAACTTTTAGTTATCTATAAGAACAAATAAGATTCCTTCAAAGCATTTCCGTCAGAGTATTTTTGTATCAAATTATTGATATGAAAACTCGTTATTCTAAACTAATATTTTTTGCTCTGATACTACTGGCCTTAAGCGGAGTATTTACAAGTCCGCTAGCTTTAATTGCCGGTTTCCTATTCAATCTATTTTTCAAAACACCCTACCGGCAACAGCAGCATCAGGCTATAAATTACTTGCTCAAATTTGCAGTGATCGGGCTGGGCTTTGGTATGTTTATTTCTGAAACCATCGCAACCGGAAGCAAAGGTTTCACTCTAACGTTGAGTACCATCATTCTTACAGTCTTTCTGGGATTTATATTGACCAAATATTTAAAAATAGATTTGCGTCTGGGGCATTTGATTACCTCGGGTACGGCGATCTGCGGCGGAAGCGCGATCGCCGCGATCAGTCCCGCGATCAAAGCCAATGCAAAAACCATAAGCGTTTCACTAGCAATAGTTTTTATGCTGAATGCTATGGCGTTATTTATCTTCCCGGTGTTGGGTCACGCATTTCATTTAAGCCAAGAGCAATTTGGTATCTGGTGTGCAGTGGCGATACACGATACGAGTTCTGTAGTTGGTGCAGCCTTGCAATATGGCGAAGAGGCGCTCAAAATTGCAACCACCGTAAAACTTACCCGTACGTTGTGGATCATTCCAATGGCGGTGTTCTCTATGTTCTATTTTAAGACGAAAAACGAACGCGTACGCATCCCCTATTTTATCATTTTTTTCGTTCTAGCCATTCTAGCCCACAGCTATCACCTCCTACCCGAAAGTTGGGCCGAAGGATTAGTATTGCTGTCCAAACGATTATTGCTTGTATCGCTACTATTGATAGGCATCAACATATCGTTGAAAGATTTTAAAACTATCGGACTCAAACCTGTGGCGTTAGCTTTAGTGTTATGGATCTTTATTGCTACGTTTTCGCTGTTGTTTATTCTGTATTGAAATAGTCTTTTTTTACTCGGTGTAGTAAAATTCCGCAGGAATCCTTTTGAGTTTTTAATCCGTATTATTGAGTAAATCACATTAGCGACGCAACCATTTAAGCAACTGAACATCATATAAATAAGCGCAAATTTTGATATGATTGAAAATGTCTACTTATGAAAAAAATCTACAATTATCTATTCCTGTTTATTCTTTTGATAAGCTTAGGATGCAGTAAAGACGAAGCTATAAACGTTGATCTGTCTCAGTTTGAATCGATCACTGAACGTTTTCCCTATGCCGATCTTACTACAAATATTGCTTACAATTACTATGAGCTGTTGTACTCTTTTGATACCCCTGGTAATGAAGAGCTCATCGTGTCTGAGGGAAGTCTTTGTGTGAATGCGTCAAATACTGATGCGTGTATTGAATCCTTCAACACGCTCGAAACTCCGTTTGGTTTCGCCGGAAGCTGTCTGCCCTCCTATTGCTTTTTATACATCAAATTTCAACATGGCGATAACAACACTATCCTAAATACGCCGGAACAATTATTGACATTTTTAGGCACGATAGACACCCGTTCTGAGGCAATACTTTGGGCTAACGCTAACGGTTATTTTCACAGTTTAGACATTAAAGAAATAGGAGCTATAAAGGCAACTGATGATCACTTTGAACTTTTAGTTTCTGAACTTGTAAGTGGCTGTCTTCCATACCAAAGTGACCAAGTTCATTTGCGTATTGATGCAGATGGTAAAATTACTGAGTTAGACAGAGCTGTTTACTCCTACGCTAAAAATAGCTGCATCTAATACTTATTTTACCTGCTTTCCGCCTAACCAAGTCTGATTCACTTCCAGATCAGGAATAGCGTCTTCTTCGATGGTCATGATATCTTGATCCATCACGATGAAATCTGCAAACTTACCGGCTTCGATACTGCCTTTTTCCTTCTCTTCAAAATTGGAATAAGCAGCCCAAATTGTCATACCGCGCAGGGTTTCTTCACGCGAAAGCGCATCTTTTTTCTGAAATCCGTCCTGCGGATAATGCTCTAGATCCTTTCGGGCTACAGCAGCATAAAACGTGTAAAATGGATTTACCTGCTCTACAGGAAAGTCGGTACCTAAGGCGATCATTCCGGCTTCGTCAAGCAGTTTTTTATAGGCGTATGCTCCTTTCATTCTACGCTCTCCTAAACGGTCTTTTGCCCAATACATATCGCTGATTGCGTGCGTAGGCTGTACAGATGGTAAAATATTATCATCAAAATAATTAAAATCATCAGGTGAAATAACTTGCGCGTGCTCTACCTTCCAGCGGCGATCAGATTTACCTTCTAAAGCTTCGGCATAGGCGTTTAAAATAACTGTGTTTGCAGAATCTCCAATCGCGTGTGTATTCATCTGGAAATCTGTTGCGGCAAGCTTTTTTGCTAAGGCTTTGATATCTTCTACCGGGGTAACCATTGCTCCATAGTGATCGTGGCGGTCAGCGTAAGGCACGCGTAATGCGGCACCACGTGAACCTAAAGCACCATCACCATACACCTTTACCGAGCGTACATTGAGCTTTTCGGATTTTAAAATTCCGTTTTCTATAAAGTAATCCACATCTTCCGGACTGTTACTGATCATCACATACATACGCATACTCAAGGCATCTGCCTGCTGAAGACTATCGATCAACATTATGGTGGCACGATCAAGTCCTGCGTCATTCACCGTGGTCAAACCATAATCAAAACAGTATTCTTGGGCATCCTTTAGCGCTTGTATACTTTGTTCTCTACTTAATTGTGGCATAACATTATAGACCAGATCCATTGCATTATCGATCAAAACGCCGGTTACTTCGCCGCCTTCCTGAATGACTTCGCCGCCTTCGATAATTGTGGTATTATCAATTTTAGCAAGGTCTAAAGCTTTCTGATTAACCAATAAGGCGTGACCGTCAATACGCTGAAGCGCTACAGGAATATCCGGAAAAAGAGAATCTAGTTTTGCTTTAGTAGGAAAGGCTTTATTTTCCCAATCGTTTTGATCCCAACCGCGACCAAAAACAAAATCACTGGGTTTTTCCTTCTGAAAAGCTGCAAGTCGATCTATGATCTCGTCATAACTTTGGGTACCTACCAGATCTGCATTTTGCAACGACTCACCAAATCTGTAGAAATGACAATGCGCATCGATCAGTCCCGGAAGTACGGTCTTTCCGGCAAGATCGGTCATCGTTTTAGCCGAATAGTTTGCCTGGATAGAATCGGTTAATCCTACTGCTACAAATTTCCCATCTTTTACCGCAAAAGCTTCGGCCTTAGAAAAACCGGAATCTACAGTATATATATTTCCGTTGTAAAAAATAGCATCGACCTCAACCTTATCTGAAGCCTTATCTTCACAACTTAACAACACCAGAAAACCTAATAAACCAAAAAGAACCTTGCGCATAGTCTGTATTTTTTTTGCGAATGTACAAATTAAGACGGCATTGCCTAAAACAAAAAAACTCCCAAAATTGGGAGTTTATATTGTAATTGTCCTGATTTTTTACCAGTCGAAGCGGTAGGTAGCACCTGCCATTCCCTGAATTCCTTGTACAGGATAGTTAACCCAACGCTGATAATTATTACCTAGAGCATTGTTTACACGTGCAAAAAACGATAACTGATCATTAACGCGATAACCCGCGTGCGCATTAGCATCAAAGAAACTCTCTAACTCCACCAATTGCGGATTAGACACAATCGAACTCGTTTGTACATCTACCTGATCCTTACGTGCGCCAACATAGAATAAAGTCACCCCGGCAAACCAATGTTCATCGATCTGATAATCTGCAAAGAATGACGCTTGAAAATCGGGTAAATTCCAGGCTTCTTCCTCCATATCTGTATCGTAGCTGAAAGCTTCCCCGTTGATGCGCATTTTTAAATTACTATTCACATCAAAGTTGAGCTCTCCAAAAATGGAAAGTGTTTTCAAGTTGTCATTCACGATACCAAAAGAATTACCAAACTGATAATTTTCTGCTCCTGCAAGTGTTCCTTCACTTACCGATCTAAAGTTGTTTTTGTACAATAATCTGTTGTCCTCTGCCAAATAGCTGGCGCGTAAATTATAGCTCATTGCGCTGCTTAATTTTCCTTTGATTCCTGCAAATAGATCGTATTTCTGATCGGTTGGAGAAAGTGAATCTAATGTTGGAGACACAAATGGATTTTCGGCAGCAAGCTCCTGATAGCTGTTTTGCATCAGACCTCCTTCAAGACCACCATAAGCAATAAAATATTCGTCTACTACATTGTATGAAGCCTGTACACTTGGGTAAATATTGATATCGGTTTTGTCTGCATCAGGATTTAGATCTGCGGCTACATTCACTCCCAGATCCAGCCTAAGATCCTCTAACAAGATCTGCAAACTAGGATTGGCACTCGCTATAAAATGCGTGTATTCTATAGCTTCTGAATTGCGATAGTTACGATCAAAACTTCCACTTAAATAATCCAATTTGAGATCGATGCTTATTTTTTGATCGGTAATAGGAATCATAAATTCCGGAGCAATGACTGCGCGTATTTCGCTCGACTCATACGAGTCACCAAAATAGCCCAAACGGGCTGTGGCTCCTTCAAAAAAACCTTCGTTAAATTCAACACCTCCGCTTAATCCGGCTTGGAAATAGCTGTGTGCAGGATCTATACTTTCAACCAATGTAGGTGAAGCTGCTACAAACTCATCAAGACCATACCAGTTGAAAAGTTTGTGGCCCAGGTCAAGATCTGCATACCAGTTGTAATCACGATCTCGTGTAGCGTAACTCAAATTCAAATCGGTATCATAGAACTGATTATCCAGCACAACACCATCAATTTCTCCCTGAGACGAATTATGATTGAGATATATTCCGAAATTAGAATCGCGGTCGATCTCAAAATTGCTGTAAAATTCAGCCAAAGCAGTGGTATAGGTACCAAAGCCCAAACGCGCATAATTGTCATACAATTTTACAGGTTTTGCTTTTTCTACCTGAGCAGCCTTTCCTTTTGCAGGTGTAAAAGTAGAAGCTACCGGCACCGAAAAAATACCGTAGGTCACTTTTTTCTTAGCTGTATTTAAAGAATCATTTAAAGCCGGAGTTGCTTTGACTTTAAATGCATCACCAATTTCAGGAGTATAGGGTTTAACCACATTTACGACTTCGGTTCCCAGATTCCCTTTATCCTGAGCCTGTGCAAGACTTAGCCCTGCCAGCACCAACGTGAGCGTGAAAATGGATTTTATATATTGAATCTTCATAGATGTTCTCATTAATGATTGTTTGCACATAAACCTCAACTTTAGTTATTTCCTTCCTCTAAAGAAGAATTGGTTTTAGACTCTGCAGCTTTAATACGGGTAAGTTCTTGTTGCGCTTCGGCTACGACTTCAGGATAATCTGTAAAATTGGTGATCACGTTATCCAAAATATAAGTCGCTTGATAGGCGTCATCCAACTCATAAAAGTTTTGAGCCATCAAGACCAAACCTTTTGCTCCGTATTCTTTGTAACCACTATAATCTTTAGCCAGCTTTTGTACCGAAGCATTAGAACCGGTATAGTCAGCGTTCTTGTTCTTAAAATACGCATCGTAGTACAAAGCTTCTGCGGCTAAGGCACCGGTTGCAATTTTTGAAACTTCGCGATAGGCTGCGGCAGCTTTATTCTCATCACCGGTTTGCATTGCACTACGCGCGATAATCACCTGTGCATCACTTTTTACATTATTATCGATTTTGGAATTTGCCAATACTTTATCGGCATAACTTACAGCATTGGCATATTGCTGCAACTCGTAATAGGATTTCATCAAGTTACTTTGTGCAAAAATCACGTTCTGTGCACTATCTGCTTCGGTCTCCAAACGTTTTAAAACAGGAACCGCATCGGCATAATTGCTTTCACTTAAATACACCTGACCCAATCGAGCCAAGGCCTGCTCAGTGAATTCGCTACGTTCTTTGTCGATCACATATTTATAATGCGACTTTGTTTTTGCATATTCATTCTGACCAAAATAAAGTTGACCAAGATAAAAATGCGCTTCCATCGCACGTTGCCCGTTAGGATATTCTCTTAAATATTTTTCAAAATTCTGAATCGCTTGCGGGTTATTGCTTCCTACCAGTTGCTGCTCTGCTGAAGAGAAGGCTGCATCGTCTAATTCTGAATCTTCAACCGAAATATAATCTAAGGTATTGGCCCATCTTCCATATTCATCAACCTGACCTTTGTCTATATAAATAAGTTTTGCTGAAGCTACCGCCTGTACACCCTCTGGCGTTCCCGGGTAATCTTGAGCTACACGCTTGAATAAATTCAATGCCTGATCGCTTCTACCGGTGTTGTCATAAATAAGCGCTTTTTTAAGTTGGGCTTTTGCTGCGAACTTGCTTTTTGGAATCTCACGCACTAAGCGATCGTAGGCCTGAATACCACGCTCATTATCGCCCGTAGCGACATAGGTATTTCCGAGTTCATACAAAGCATCATCTCTGTAGCTCGACTGCGGAAAAACGTTAGCAAAATTGCTTAAGCCTTCGATCTTTTGCGCATTACGATCTACAAAACCATAGCTTATCGATTTCTGAAAGGTCGCATAATCTTTATTTCCACCGGGCATTGCGATAGCGGCATTGTAAGCTTCCATCGCCGGCCAATATTCACTTTCAATAAAATGGCTATCACCCAGACGCATATAGGCATCCATCTTTCTCACATTATCATCCGTTCCCGATTGGGTAAACTGACTAAAATATTTTGTCGCCTGATTGTAGTTTTTCTTTTTGAAATAAGCATAGCCCAAATTATAAGCGAGGTTGTCATATTCTGGCAATGCTCGTGCTGCGCTGTTTTGTTCAAACTGCTTAAACGTCAACAACGCATCATCAATACGGTTTATGGTGTATTCACTTTCGGCTTTCCAATACAGGGCGCGTGCGGTGAACTCCGGAGTGCGGGGCTCGCTTAAAGATTTTTCAAAATTGATGATCGCTTCCTGATAATTTCCGTCATTATAAAGTTCGATTCCGCGATAAAAAGCCACCTTTTGATAGGCTACTTTATCTTCAAAATTTCGGTTATTCTCAATGAGTTCCATCGCTCCTTCATAATTCTTAGAAGTGATGTATGAGTCGATGAGTAAAGTTTGCAATTGCTGACGCTCGGGAGTGTCAGGATATTGCTCTAAATAGTTACCAATGGCTTGCGGAGCCGGCTCATAGGCATTCCCGATCTCATAACTCAACTTGGCATAATTGAGTCCGCTATCTTCTTTGATCTTCGGCTCAAAGTCCATTTGGTAAGCATTTCTAAACGCATTTAAAGCTTCCTGCTTTTTACCGGTTTTTAAATAGGCATCAGCAAGATGGTAATACGCATTTTGAGCAACGCCGTTTTTTCCTTCAATTATCTTATTAAACTCCCCTATCGCGCTGTCATAATCGCCTTGCTTGTAATACGCATAGCCTAGCTGATAATAATCGGTATTGCTCCAACGCCCACGTTTACCGCGATATTCTTTCAAATACGGAAGCGCTTCATCAAACTGTCCTAAATTGAAATAACTCTCTCCAATGATCTTATTCAATTCAGATTGCTCGAGTCGGTTGGCAGTAGGAAGTTGTTCTTTGGCTAATTGGATAGCTTCTTCAAAATTACCTTGCTTAAAGTTTAAGTCGGCTTTAAAATAACTCAGGTCTTCGCGAGTTCCTCCTTCGGCTTCAACTTCTTCAAAAAGCTGACTCGCCTCTTCATAATCATCATTTTCATACGCCATAAAACCTTCATAATACTTAGCCTGCGCTCCGTACTTTTCAGAATTGCGTACACGGCTAAAATACACTTTGGCCTCTTCCGGCCTGTTGGTTTTAAGATGAATGTAACCCATATTAAAATTGAAACGCTCCAGTTCGCTCCAATTCAATCTTGACAGATCTACTTGCTCATACCAGCGCTTAGCTACCGAATATTTCCCATTCTCGTAGTAGTAATCGGCAACATCTTTATAAGCAGAATTACGTTTGGTACTCGTAGGGTATTCTTCAACAAATTTTTGCATCGCGGCATCTGCTCCACTTTGGTTGAGACGCACCGCAGCATTTGCGATATAATAGGCACAATCTCCCTTGATCGTGGGATCTTTAGCTTCCTGTTTTATTTCGTTGAAAAGTGTTTGCGCAGCGAGGTACTGTTTGCTGTTATACAGCGAGAGCGCTTTGTTGTATTTTGCCAGATCGTTAGTAAATGCGGCAGACTGCTGTGCCGTGAGAACCGGCAAGGTCAGCAGCGTGAGGAGCCCTATACAGGCATATTTCTTGATCATATTTTCTAAGTTAAGTTGCAAAAGCAGCACGGTCAAAAGTAGGTTTTTTAACAAGTGACTACTGTTAATAACGTTACAAAACTAGGATAATTATATCTACAGTAGCCTTCTTAAAAAGAACTTCCTTTGAGGAATTTAAAGGCTTCATTCAATAGACCCTAAAGCTACTATACAAATGAAATAGTTATTGTACTTTTGACGTTAGCTAATTGTCAAATATTAGAAGCTTTTTTATGTCTACACCGGTATTGCAACTTCAAAACGCCTCCATTTTTCAACGTGAAAGCCTTATTCTTTCTGAAGTGAGCCTCACGATCAATAAAGGCGAGTTTGTGTACCTCATAGGTAAAACCGGAAGCGGTAAAAGTAGTTTTATGAAAACCCTGTATGGTGATCTCCCACTACAACAAGGTCAGGGAGTCATTGTAGACTTTGACCTGACGACTTTAAAAGAAAAGCAAATCCCATATCTACGCAGAAAACTGGGCGTTGTTTTTCAGGATTTTAAACTGTTGAATGATCGCACCGTCAAAGAAAATCTGAAGTTTGTTTTAAAAGCTACCGGCTGGAAAAACCAAAACGAGATGGACGACAAAATCGATAAGGTGCTGGATAAAGTAGGAATGAAAACCAAAGGCTTTAAATATCCTTACCAACTTTCTGGTGGTGAGCAGCAACGTGTGGCTATCGCGCGCGCACTCTTGAATGACCCAGAATTAATTCTAGCCGATGAGCCAACCGGAAACCTCGATCCGCAGACTTCTGTAGAAGTTATGGGGGTTTTGCAAGAGATTAACAAAAACGGAAATACCATTTTAATGGCGACGCACGATTATGCATTGCTTTTAAAATACCCTTCTAAAACCCTCAAATGCGACGGCAATAAAATCTTTGAAGTCGTACAAAAGACGATTTAGCGCCTATGCCCAAGATTGTATTGTCCATACTGATCTTGTTTTGCCTGACTGCAACAGCACAGCAAAAGTATATGGACTATAACAATCAACTCATTTCAGAGCGTGATCTCGAACAGCATTACAAGGGCAGAAACTATTTTGCTATTGAAACCTCCATTCCTAACGTTACTAAACTCATTTTAAGAACACAGGAAGACACGCTACAACAAGTTGAAAATCTCTACGCGCATCTTGAAGAAATTACGGGGCAGACTTTAGAACGTGATAAAATGCTTGCCATTATTTATTATCCGGGGCTTGACACTTGCAATGATAGAGGATCGATAAATTTTGGTACAAGAAAATTATGGTACAAAGAAATGGAGCGTAAACTCAATCGTATAGCTGATATTAATACTGTTTACATTTATAAAAACGATGAGGGTTTAAAGAAATGGAGAAAAGCCAATTGGACTGAAGATAAAAATCAAATCATTGAGCGGCTGTTTTTTAAATACCATTATCCCTGCGGAAGTTTTACCGTTGTACATCCTTCGGGGCATTATAAAAGCGGCTTGGGTGAATATTCTAAAAGCTGGGTCTGGAAGTTAACCGAAGAAATCGTTCAAGCGCATTAAGACTATCGCACTATCCATTCTCATACCCGTCTATAATGTTGCGCTAAACGATTTGCTCAAGCGCCTGATCCCCCAGACCGAAAAATTACAGATTGCCTTTGAGATTTGTATTGCTGATGATGCTTCTACAGATGCTGAAATTCAAAAAGCAAATGCGCTACTAGCAGAACAAAATCAGTGCATTTATACCCTATTCCACGAAAACCGTGGTAGAACGGCAACGCGGCATTTTCTTGCGGAAAATGCATTGTATCACAATTTGCTTTTTTTAGACGCAGATGTGCTTCCTACAAAACCTGATTTTCTTCAAATCTTTGAACAAAACCTAGGCCGTGCGCAAGTGATTTTTGGCGGAATCACTTATCCCAAAAATATCCCGAGCCCCGAACGCGCACTCCACTACACTTACGGAAAATCCCGCGAAGGCAGGTCGGTTTCCAAGCGCAAAAAAAAGCCCTACTTATCGCTGGTTAGTCAGCATTTATTGATCGAAAAATCGGTTTTTTTAAAATGTAATCCAGTCGAAGAAAACGCTTATGGCTTAGATCCTTATTTTGCTCACCGTCTAGAGCAGCAACAGGTTTCGGTTTTACATATAAACAACCCTACAACGCATTTTGGTTTAGAAACTTCGGCTTCTTATTTATTAAAAACACATCAAGCTTTACAAACCTTGGTGCGTTTAGAACACGAAGAAAAAATGCCTAAAAACTATCGGCCTTTACAACGTGTAGCCCAGCAGGTAGTAAAACGAAACCTTCAGCATAAAATACTGCGCCTTTTTAAAACGTACGAGCATCATATTCTCAAAAACCTCTGCGGAAACAATCCCAGTCTGCGACTTTTTGACCTGTACCGCCTTTGCTATTATTTAAAGCTAACTTTGAAAGATGAGAGCAATTAGCATCATCATTCCGGTTTTTAACAAGGAAGCTTATCTGGCGGAAACCATTACTTCTGTACTGAAGCAAACCTATACGCATTTTGAACTTCTTCTTATCAATGACGGCTCTACCGATGACAGTCTGAAAGTTATGCAGTGCTTTAAAGATGCACGCATACGCATCATTGATCAGGAAAATCACGGACTATCAAAAACCCGAAATCGCGGAGTAGCGGAAGCCAAAAATGAACTCATCGCTCTTCTTGATGCTGACGATCTTTGGTTGCCTGATCATCTGGAACACCTTGTAAGACTCTCCGAAAAGTTTCCGGATGCGCAGCTTTTTGCTACCGGGTATTGCGAACTTTTCAACTCCGGAAAAACGGTGAAACCGAAATTAAATACAGTTCACCAAGAGCCTTACCAAATCACTGATTTTTTTACAGAAAGTCTGTATCAACCCTTGGTGATTCCCAGTACACTCGCATTTACTAAAATGAGTTTCACACATCTTGGTGGTTTTAATGAAGCAACGACCTATTCTGAAGATGTTGATTTTTTGATCAGGGCCAACCTTCAGTTTAAAATGGCTTATGATCCTAAAGTAACCTGTCATTATCGCACCGGAGTCGCGGGGCAAATCAGTAGTTTGAACAAAAGTGATCTGCAAGTTCCAAAGTTTGGGCAACTCTTAAGGGCACATCCCGATCATCAATCCTTACATATTTACATTCATACCAAACGTTATTTCCTGTGTATTTTTTATAAAACTGAAGGTCGACTGGATCTGTTCAAAAAACTCAAAGCTAAACTAGATCCATCTATACTGAATAGTAAGCAGCGTTTATTGTTAAATGCGCCGCGCTTCCTGTTGATCAGGATAAGAAAAGTAAAAACGTTTTTACTTAAAAAAGGAATCAGACTTACTACTTTTTAAACTGAAGAAATTCAGCAAAATCCCGTATATAATCTGCCTCAATAAAAATTTCACTTGCGAGAACAAGGCAAATACCGCCACTTGAGAAGTTGTCCAATTCGCGCCAGTATCCATTAGGAATCAACAAACCTTCATCAGGTTTATTGAGCGTGTAGGTTTGTTTTTTAGTTCCATCGTGAATGAGCACATCAAAACTTCCGGAGAGCGCGATCAAAAACTCACTCTGTTCCCGGTGCGCGTGACCACCACGAGAAGCACCACTAGGCACATCATATAAATAGTACACTCGCTTGAACTCAAAAGGCAATATGTCTTTTTCCAGCACCGAAAGGTTACCTCTTCGATCTTCTATTTTAGGGAGTTTTATGCGTTTAATCATCATACAGCGCGTTGAGATAGCTTTGCCATTGCGGGGTTACTTGTGTGATGTCAAACTTACGAATACTCTTTTGGCTAGCAGCTTTAAATCGGTTTCTTGTGGGTTCATCAAGCGCCAGCCTGTTCATCGCCTCCTTTAAAGCTTCAAAATCCTGATGCGGAACCAGAATCCCATTAGTCCCATCAAGAAGTTCACGCGGACCGGTAGGACAATCTATTGCAATTACCGGAGTTCCGCACGCTAGACTTTCTAAGATCACCCTCGGAAAACCTTCAAAAGCACTGCACATAACCGTGAAAAGCGCTTGGGCTACATACGGTTCGGGATGTTTTACGAAGCCTTTAAAAATAACCTTTTCAGCAATCTTCAAATCTTCTGCAAGTTGTTGAAGCTCTTCAAGCATTTCACCGTGTCCCAATATATACAGGTCAATACCTAGTTTTGGCAGTTCACTTTTTGCATAGGTTATTATGAGTTTATCAAATTGCTTTACTCCTTTTTGTAACCTACCACTCGCTAAAATATAAGGCCATAGCATATCTTTCGGTAATGCAAATTCCTGCTGATATGCAGATACATCAATTGCATTAGGAAGCACCTTAATTTTTTTAAAATCGAAACACTGCTCAATGGACTGCTTCATAGCTTCGGTAAGGACACAGAGTTCCGCATTTTTGAAAAGTCTCTTGGCAACAAAGTCGGGCTTCGGAAAATAATAGTTCAAATGTGAACTGCGCACCATAAAGACGACTTTAAATCCCGGATACAAATACCGCTGAATGCAATATTCCTTTAACGCATTCCGCCGCATTCTAAAGTCCAGAATAACATCAATGTTCTGTTCTTTTAGGTATTTTTTAAAATGCTGAAAGCGTTTCAGTTTATTGAAGATGCCGTTGGTTCCATTCTTGTATTTCCCAAGATTATAAAGCCTACCTGAAAACTCATAACCTATTTTGTCGGTGATCGTGACCAGGTGTACAGCATAACCTGCTTCAGTAAGCATTTGCGTCAACAAAGCCGCCGAACGTTCTGCACCGCCGCCGGCGAGTGATTCAACGAGAATACAGATATTTTGAGGTTTTGGTTTCAGAGTTTGTGTATCTTTTCGCTTTAAATGTAGCGCATTTATGAGAATTCTTTTAGTAGGAGAATACAGCAATTTGCATAACAGTCTGAAGGCCGGCTTGCTCGCAAATGGGCACGAAGTCACACTCATAAGTACTGGCGATGCGTTTAAAAAACTTCCTTCAGATGTGCTTATCCAGGCCAAGCGCATTGAGGAAAGTCGAATACTGCAAACACTTAGAAAAGGAATTTTTAAACTGACCAAATTTGATCTTGCCACACTAGAAATAGGTTATCGTGCGCTCGATTGGCTGGTAGACCAAAGCCAGTATGACGTTATTCAGCTTATCAATGAATATCCTTTTAAAACACCGTATTTTATTGAAAAACGCATCGTAAAACGCTTACGGCAGCTTACACCAAAGCTCGTTATTTTAGCCTGCGGCGATGATTATATCTATTTGAATAACATTGATAAACTACCACATCATCCTATTTTACAACACCCGGATATCGACTTTCCGTACAGCGAAAAATACTTAACTGCGGCGCATAAAAAGTATCACGAATTCGTATTTGAGCTGAAAGATTTGGTCATCAGCACAGACCTGGACTATCATCCCATCTATAAAGGTCGAACAGATTATTTTGGTTTGATTCCAAATCCCGTAAATCTGGATAACTTCAATAATACCCAACCGGAAAAGCAAAACCGCATTGTTATTTTTCAAGGGGTTAATCGAAGTAATTACTATAAAAAGGGGAATTACTATTTTGACTCGGCTTTGTGTATCATTCGGCAAAAATTCAGCGATCGCATTAAGCTCATTTGTGTTACCAGTCTCCCCTATGCAGAATATATTGACTCCTATCGTGAGGCCGATATCATCCTTGATCAAACCTATGCCGAAGATCAAGGCTATAACGCGTTGGAGGCGATGGCACAAGGCAAAGTGGTATTCACTGGCGCCGGAGCATCGTTTTGTGAGCGTTACCAAGTAGCGCCCAATAGCGTAGCGATTCACACTATTCCGGATGCTGAAAAAATCGCTCAAGACTTGGAAGAACTTATTCTAAATCCCCAACGAATTGCTGAAATAGGAACTCGTGCTAAGCGTTTTGTTCAAGAACATCACAACTATTTGAACGTCGCTGAAAAGTATGTTAGCGCATGGAATAGTATTAAAAGTGACGACGCAGTTTCCGCTTCATCGGAAGCTCAAAAAAGCGATACAAAAAATAGCAAACCAACAGAATAAGCATAAAACTCAAACTGTAAAATTGCCAATCGGCAATTGTGATTCCAAAATGGTTCACGGCTCGTCGTGCGTATCTCAAAATGAGCTGATGCCAGAGGTAAAACCCAAAACTCAAATTGCCTAAAAAGAGAAGCACCGGTTTTGAAAGCAGTTTTGACAACGCACCTTTCTGCTGCGCAAAAACTCCGATCACAGCCAACATCGGCAACCAGTAATACACAGAATATCTTAGGACTTTCGGAAAAAGAGCTGCGGAAGTATAAAAGATCACAAGCAGTACAAGCGACCCACTTTCATACCAAGTAAATCTCGAATCGAACCTTCCGAAGGAAGCTTTCTTTAAAAGCTGATACAGCAACATTCCTAAAGCAAAATCAAAAAGCCGCAGCAACGGATTGATGTAGAAAAACCAGTGTTGCAGTTCCTGTGGAATGATATACATCAAACTTAAAATGAGTAGAAAAAATAAGCTAAAAAGGCCACAAATGCTTCGATGCGTATATTTTCTGAATCCACATAACAACACGGGAAACAGCGTATAAAAAAAGAATAAATCTGAAATACTCCATCCCAAACTGTTGAATGCAAAGTAATATTCGGCATTTGGGATAAAGCTTTGCAACATAAACAAATTTGCCACAAACTGAAGCATCCACTGTTCTGCATTACTCGCTAAAAATCCCAAACTCAACGGAACCGCAGCCAATAAAGTCAACACGTAAAGCGGATATAATCTGCTCAAGCGCAATTTTAAAAACCGGCTTAAACTGATTTGCTGTTGCGCGAAGCGATCGGCATACACATAAGACAAGATAAAACCGCTTAACGCGTAAAAAAAGGCGTGGCCTAAAGCACCCTGTAGCACGTTTATATGATGCAAAAACACCAAAAAAGCGAAAACAAATCGTAATGAGGCCAGAGATTTTAACACAACTTACCGAATAAAGCGTTTCGAAAAATAAACAACAGTACCAACAAATAAAGCACATAGCTCAGCAAATGCCCCATTGCCGCACCCACAAAACCATAATCTTGAATAAAGAAAACACTACTAAAATAAATAATACTCAGCGAGAGCACTTGCGTACCTATGAAAAGCCAAAATTTATTTTTTGCCAGCATTTGGTACGCGATCACCAAACTTGCGACTCTAAAGAAATCACCCGCCAACTGCCAGATAAAAATAGGCTGCATATCTAAGAAAGAAGGGCTATAAACCAACCGGATGATCCAGGTTTTTATAAAGTACAGAACGATCAATCCCGCTCCAAATAGTGGCAAAAACGTCTTGTAAAACCGAAATACTTCAGCTCTGAATTCCTTTTTTGATGTCGCAGCAGACAGTTTCGGTAAAATGTAAAGTGTAAGCAAGGTAGTCGCGAACATTAAATAATAATCAGACAACCTAAGCATCGCATCCCAATATCCTGCATTTTCTAGTCCGTCAACTGCAATAATCTCTTGGCGAATTGCGATGTACACCCAAGGAGAAACGATTGCAGAAAACAGAGTCATTCCGCCGTAAGAAGCTAACTTTTTAAGCATGGAAACTTCAATCTGTTCTTGAAGCAATTCCCTAAAAAGACTTCGCTTTTTAAAAACAGTGCTTAGGGTAATGAGTAAACCAATACCCGCGCTTAGCACCACGGCGAGCATCGCCCCATAAAGCTGATAGTTGACAATTAATATCGCACTAAGTGCTACACCGGCCACGTTGGTGATACTGTTGATCAGAATTACTTTTTTGTAATTACCAATGCCGTTAATGATGTTAAGCATTAAGGCATTGAGTGTGAAAAACGGCAGCACCACTGCAAATACCTTAATGATCGTGGTGTAGTTTATTTCAGCATTAAAAACTTGGGTATTGATGACTGAAGCCGTAAAAAAGAGCAAAACGCCCAAAAATACCGAAGCTAGAAAACCAACTTTCAAAACCGTACTTATCAGTTTTTGCAATCGAGTTTTTTCGTCTTTAAATTCGGCGCTGTATTTGATCACACCGTTGCTGATGCCCAATTGTCCAATGCTTTGCAACGAACTCATAAAATTGCGTAAATCGCCCAGCACCGCCATCCCGGAGGCCCCCAAATAAAAAGCGATTAGTTTTGAAGATACTAGTCCGCAAACCAAGCGTACACCAACACCCATAGCATTAAACGAACTGACTTTAAGCAATACGTTTTGTGTGATAAGTTGGCGTAAAAACTTAAGCATTATACAGATTTAAAACGCTGATGATTTGAGTCACTTCTTCTGCATCCAAAGTTGGATTTAACGGTATACTCACACAGGTTTGGGCCACCCTTTCGGTTAATGGAAATTTGAGTTGATTATAGGCTTTCAAAGCTTTTTGTTGATACGGCGGAATCGCATAATGCACCCCAAAACCGACTTCAGAATTTTTCAGATAACTGAGGAAATGATCTCGGTTTTCTACCAAAACGACAAAGAGATGAAAAACATGCTGCGCTGAACTATCCCAAAATGGCAAAGTTATTTGCGGATTGGTGATTTCAGCGAGATAGCGTGTTGCAATCGCTCTGCGTTGCAGGTTCTCAGCATTCAAATGTTTCAGTTTTTCACTTAAAAAAGCCGCTTGTAAGGTATCAAGACGCGAATTGAAACCGGCATAACTATTTTCAGCAAAAGACGTTCTCCCGTAATTGCGTAAGCTTTTAATAACCGTCATCAAAGCTGCATCATTAGAAGTTACTGCTCCGCCGTCTCCCAATGCACCAAGATTTTTAGTAGGGTAAAAACTGAAAGCTGCCGCATCACCAAAATTTCCTGCTTTCTTAGTATTGAAAGTCGCTCCATGCGCTTGAGCCGCATCTTCGATAAAAAGTAAATTGTGTTTTTGAGCATAAGCAGCAACAGCTGTTACCGGACCTAGTTGTCCGTATAAATGCGTGATCAGGATTGCTTTTATAGAAGAATTAGGCTCAGGCAACTGCTCCAAATCTATATTGAAAGTGGAGGTTTCAATCTCGACAAAAACCGGTTTTAAACCCGCGTGTATTACAGCAAGAACGGTCGCGATATACGAATTGGCCGTCAGCAAAACTTCGTCGCCTTCCTGCAATTTCCCTAGTTGTTTATAGCCTTCAAAAATCAATTGAAGCGCATCAAAACCATTGCCTGTTCCTAAACAGTAGTTGGTACCACAAAAGTCAGCAAACTCGTGTTCAAAGCAGGTTACGGCCCCACCAAGAATATAATCGCCCTGGTGCAACGTATTTTTAAAAGCAGCAGTGAGCACTTCGATATAAGGCGCATTGAGTTTCTTTAAATCTAAAAATGGAATCATAACACAACATTTTCAAGTTTAAAGCTATTCTTCGTCTGCAACCTATAGGTGCGCTGAATCCTGGTGCGTGCGCCAAAGGTTTCTTTCCAAAACTGTAAGCCAGCATTGAGTTTGGTTCCCGCCTGTTCATTTGAAGTGCCAAAATCGAAATACCACTTATGCGAAAAATGTTCCTCTATCAGCTGCTGAAATAAGAAGTCTAAAGTGCCCTGTTTTTTACCTTCAGGAGTTGCTGAAATATATTGCACGTGCGCCACCACTTGCGTTTCAAAAATAGTCGCGCCAGCCAAAAGACGGTTTTGCGCATCGCGCACTTCAAATTGATGAATATTGTATTTGAAACGGTTTGCAAGCGTTGTAATTTCTTCTAAAGAATGTGTGGGTTCGGCGTCGTGCTGTGATTCGAGATTTGGGATGAGCACTTGATTCCAGAAAGGTTCAAAATCGGTAGTTTTTTTAACCGAAAATTCAGCTTTTACAGCTTGATTCACTGTATTTTTTCGCGAACTATTCAACGGAATACGATTGCGGTAATCGATCACCGCTGCGGTTTCTGCCTTAATGAGTTTAGCTTCCGTAAGAAAAAGAAGGTAGTCCAGTTCGTCTCCCGGTAGCTCCTGATAAAATTGCGGTAGCATTTTAAGTTCGAGCTCTTCGATGCCGTTTTGCGAAAGATAATCAAGAAGTTCTTTAAACAACTCCATGACTTCTTTCAGTCTAATTTCAGCATCTAAAACGAGTCCGCCATACGTCAAACCTTGATGCGAATAAAGCGTAGCTCCCTCCCGATTTGCAGGTAATACTGCACGCAGTTTTTCCTCCTTAAAAATCAATAAACTGAAATCTTCAAAGCGGTCTTGATGGTATTCCATAAAATCCCGCTGAAACAAAAAAGACGTATTTTTTGAGCCTTTATAGGTTCCGTTTAGAGAAGCTACAAAGCGATCCCAGCGCGATTTATATTCCTTAGCATACGGTATGATCTGATACTCTGACAACGTGAAATTTTAAGGAAAAATACAAAAATAACCTCCGTTTGAAGCAAACAAAAAAAGCACCTTTTAAAAGGTGCTTTACGTGTATATAATAGTTTTCACTACTCAGTAACTGTGATGGTATATTTATCTATGGAAGTGATGTAAAAATTAGCATCTCCGCTAGATGCTTTATTGGTCACTTCAAGATAATCTTCTCCTGTAAAATCAACACCGGGAACATATTTAATAGTAAAAGCATCAAGCAAAACCTCGCCGTGTTCCGGTTGAACGCTTACTTCGCGACCACCTTCTATAGGTGCTGAATCACGATGTGCGACAATCAGCGTATCATTAATCGCAACTTCAAGTGCTGCAGTTGTTGTAGTAACTTCCGTATCATCAGCATTACATGCACTTAGTATTAAAAGACTAGCAAGTACTGCAAAAAAATTAAATTTCATCTATTCTGGTTTGTTGTTCATAAACTAGATGATAAACTACATAAAAGGTTGCGTTTTGACACACAATATGCTGTAAAAACAAAAAGCACCTCCTTTTGGGAAGTGCTTTTCTATTATTTAGTTGCTTGCGCTTAGATCGCTTTGCTGCGTTTGCGCTCGTTTTCAGTAAGCAAAATTTTACGTAAACGTAAGTGATTTGGCGTTACTTCAACGTACTCATCTTTTTGAATATATTCTAATGCTTCTTCTAAGCTGAATTTGATCGCAGGAACAATTTTTGCCTTGTCATCTGCACCCGAAGAACGTACGTTAGAAAGTTTCTTGGTTTTTGTGATGTTTACGGTCATATCATCCTGACGTGAGTTTTCACCAATTACCTGACCTTCATAAATATCTTCACCCGGATCAACGAAGAAACGACCACGATCCTGAAGTTTATCGATAGAATAAGGGATTGCCGTACCTTTTTCAATAGAAACTAGTGAACCATTTAAACGCTCTGGAATACCTCCTTTTAATGGCTGATATTCTTTATAACGGTGTGCCATAATTGCCTCACCAGCGGTTGCTGTCAATAATTGATTACGTAAACCAATGATACCTCGCGATGGAATGATAAACTCACAAACCATACGATCACCTTTAGCTTCCATACTCAACATCTCCCCTTTTCTCAAGGTTACGAATTCAACCGCTTTACCAGAAACATTCTCCGGTAAATCAATAGTTAATTCTTCAACAGGCTCACATTTAACGCCATCGATCTCTTTAATGATTACCTGTGGCTGACCGATTTGCAGTTCGTATCCTTCACGACGCATCGTCTCGATCAAAACAGATAAGTGCAATACCCCACGACCGTAAACCATAAATTTATCGGCGCTGTCTGTCTCCTCTACACGCAATGCAAGGTTTTTCTCTAATTCTTTAGTCAGACGATCTTTGATATGACGTGAAGTCACGAATTTTCCGTCTTTACCGAAGAAAGGTGAATCGTTGATCGTAAACAACATACTCATCGTAGGCTCATCGATCGCGATGGTTTTAAGCGCTTCAGGATTTTCAAAATCGGCAACAGTATCACCAATTTCAAAACCTTCAAGACCTACAAGCGCACAAATATCTCCTGCCTGAACCTCAGCCACTTTAATTCGACCGAGACCTTCAAAAGTGTGTAATTCTTTAATACGTGATTTTTTAATGCTTCCGTCACGCTTTACAAGCGATACTTGCATTCCTTCTTTTAACGTACCACGCTGCAAACGACCAATCGCGATACGACCGGTGAATGAAGAGTAATCTAAAGAAGTGATCAACATTTGCACCGTACCTTCTTCAATTTTTGGCGAAGGAATATGCTCCATTACCATATCAAGAAGCGGCTCAATATTTTCAGTTTGCTTTTGCCAGTCTTCGCTCATCCAGTTGTTCTTCGCAGAACCATAAACTGCAGGGAAATCTAGCTGCCACTCTTCTGCACCCAACTCAAACATCAAGTCAAAAACTTTCTCGTGCACTTCGTCTGGTGTACAGTTTTCTTTATCAACTTTGTTGATCACCACACAAGGCTTTAACCCTAAGTCAATCGCTTTTTGAAGTACAAAACGCGTTTGCGGCATAGGACCTTCAAAGGCATCTACAAGTAGTAAAACCCCGTCTGCCATATTTAAAACACGCTCTACCTCACCACCAAAGTCGGCGTGACCAGGAGTATCAATGATATTGATCTTAGTATCCTTATAGGTTACAGAAACGTTTTTTGAAGTAATGGTAATACCACGTTCACGCTCAAGATCATTGTTATCAAGAATGAGGTCACCGGTGTTTTCGTTTTCACGAAACAACTGGCAATGGTACATAATTTTGTCTACCAAAGTAGTCTTACCGTGGTCAACGTGCGCGATAATCGCAATGTTTTTAATATCCATAGAGGCCTTATTTTAAGGGCGCAAATATAGTGGTAATTAATGGATTATAAGCGACTTATTCCTATAATGTTTTGAGGTCCTAAAAAAGCTTAGAAAAAGCGCTAATATTTTGATTTTCAGGGTTAAAATACAACCATTTTTTAATGCTAGCTTAACTTGTTTTATCCCTTTAATCTTCAAGTACTAATTCTCACCTGTAAAAGAGACCTTTCGAAATGCATTTTCAACAAAAACATAATCTTCTACAAAGCCGTATCTTTGCCGCTTAAATTTATACTGATGAAACTTTCAAATATTCCCAAAATAAAACACACTGACGGTAACAACTTTTTTCTGCTTGCAGGGCCTTGCGCAATAGAAGGTGAAGAGATGGCACTTCGCATCGCTGAAGAGATCGTGAGCATTACCGATAAACTGAAAATTCCTTACGTATTTAAAGGAAGTTTTAAAAAAGCTAATCGTAGCCGAATTGACAGCTTTACCGGGATTGGCGATGAAAAAGCACTGAAGATCTTACGCAAAGTTTCAGAGACTTTTGATGTTCCTACCGTAACGGATATTCACGTAAATGAGGACGCCGCAATGGCTGCAGAATATGTAGATGTGCTACAAATCCCGGCATTCTTAGTACGTCAAACTGATCTGGTGGTCGCAGCCGCAGAAACCGGAAAAGTGGTCAACTTGAAAAAAGGACAATTTATGAGTCCGGAAGCAATGAAACATGCCGTAACCAAAGTGACTGATACCGGCAATGAAAATGTCTGGATCACAGACCGCGGAACGATGTTTGGTTACCAAGACCTTATCGTTGATTTTAGGGGGATTCCTACTATGAAAAGTTATGCTCCCACCGTGCTTGACGTAACGCACAGTTTGCAACAACCAAACCAAAGCAGCGGCGTGACCGGCGGTCGCCCGGAGTTAATCGGTACAATGGCCAAAGCGGGTATCGCTGCCGGAGTTGACGGTTTGTTTATCGAGACGCATTTTGATCCTAAAAACGCAAAAAGTGATGGTGCTAATATGCTTGACCTAAGTTTATTGGAAGGCCTGTTAACCAAGCTCGTAGCGATACGCCAAGTAGTGATCGACTAAAAAGTTTCGGTTTTAACATAATTCATATTTAATAATTAAAAGGTTCTCAAAAGCGCTGCTTTTGTAGAACCTTTATTTTTTCGGTCCTATTTTGCCAAATTCTAAAAATCCCTGGCCTTTCGGCATTAGGTATTGAAAATTAAAAATTTAGAGAATCAGCAGTAAACTAAATTCTTAGTACATTTAAGTACAATCAAAAGACATTATTATGAAACACTTACGCCTTTCGGCAATTTTAGCCTTTACTGCTTTAAGCCTTCTTTCTTGCTCAGACAAACCTAAAGAAACTCCGCTTAGCATTGGTAATCTTGAACTTTCTGAAACTAAACCTTCACCGGGTGATAGTTTAAAAGTTTCCTATACTTTAAAAGATTCTTTAGCCCCTGAAGCTTTTTACGTGTATACCGTAAAATCTTATGCATATCCTGTAGATCTGAATTTGATTAAGGATGGTGAGCGTTTTACCGACGCTATCAAAATTCCGGATTCGGCCGATGGTTTGATTTTCCACTTTAAGAATGGGAAAGAATATGAAGCCAATAACGAAAAGGGATATTCGGTAAATCTTTATAATGCTGAGGGCGAAATGCTTCCTTCCTCCAAAGTGGCCATTGCACATTATATTTCTGGCCGAGGAAGTTATTACGGAATCAAAACGGAATCTGATTCAACCTTAGCAGCTTACACTCAAGCTTTGGAAAATGACGCCGCTAGCAGTGAAGACTGGCTGTTGCCACAAATCTATTTAATGAGCCGTTCTGATGCTGAACAAGCAAATACGCTAGCTCAAAAAACTATTGATTCGTATTCTGGAAAAACACTTACCGAAAAGGATTATACAATCCTTTTTAGACTTGCTCAATTTAAAAAAGATCAACCGGCTCAAGATTCGTTATTAGCTATTTTAAAAACAGAATATCCTAAAAACACTTGGGTGCTCAACAATTATGTTACTCAAATGCGTCAGGCAAAAAGTGTAGATGAACAGTTAGAAATTTTAGATGATTTTAATGAAAACTCCGGAGCCGATGGGACTCAGAAAGACTTTTTATATCGTACGATTGCGACCACATTCTTAGAAAATGGGAATATTGAAGCGTATAAAGAGTATATGGATAAGGCTTCTGATGATATGTCTAAGGCTTCCATCTTGAATAATCTAGCTTGGGAACGTGCCGAAAATGGTGAAGAATTAGAAGTTGCGGAAACAATGTCAAAGCAATCTCTAGACATCATCGATGCCCAAAGATCAGATAAACCTGATTATTATACTGCAAAGCAGTTTGAAAAGAGCTTAGCTTCTACTAAAGCAATGTATTCTGACACCTACGGCCTGATTTTATTCAAACAAGGAAAGGTTAAAGAAGCAATCGCTGCTCAGGAAGTAGCCGTTGCAGACCGCGCAACCGCAGACGTGACTGAGCGCTACTTACAATTCTTGACTGCTGATGAGCAATATGATAAAGTGGTGGAAAAAGCTACAGAATACATCAAAGACGGCAACGGAACTACTGCTACAAAAGAATATTTGAAGACCGCATATACAGCCACAGAGCAAGATGAAGACTTTGAAAACTACTTGAGCGGACTCGAAAAAATTGCGCACGATAATGCTTTAGCCGAATTGAAAAAAGAAATGATTGATGAAGAAGCACCAACCTTTAACCTGAAGAATTTAAATGGTGAAGAAATCACACTGGCTGATCTTAAAGGAAAGACCGTGGTACTTGACTTCTGGGCAACCTGGTGCGGACCGTGTAAAATCTCGTTCCCGGGAATGCAAAAAGCAGTGACTAAATATGCTGACAACGATCAGGTTGAATTTTTATTTATCGATACTTGGGAAAGTACCAGTGGCGAGGCTCGTGAAAAAGGAGTTACTGATTTTATCGCTTCTAATGCATACACCTTTAACGTGCTTATGGATACGCCCAAAGAAGAAGGAAGCCGGGAATATGATGTGGTTTCTGCTTATGAAGTTGATGGAATTCCTACGAAATTTGTGCTAGGCCCAGATGGAAAAATCAAGTTTAAAGCCGTAGGATTTGACGGCAATACAGACGGTCTGGTTGAAGAACTTGATATGATGATCGCACTAGCCAGTGGGCAGTAAACGTTAGACGTTAGACGTTAGACGTTAGAGAAATAAGAAATCCGTGTTGGTTATTCACTGACACGGATTTTTTTTGGTTTACTAATTAATCAAGCATCCACTTTAGCAAGTCTTCTTGATCTACAATTGACCAGCTGTGCGGATTTCTACTGCCGTCTGCTCGATATCCTTTATCTTCTGTAGTAATGAACTCAACATCTTTAAATCCTTCAGCGGTTAATAATTCTGATAAGCGCTTTAGGTGATATGCATTCATCTGCTCGTAATCAATCCCCATGTTTTCTTTCCACCACGTTTTATCAGGCTCCGTATATAATCGAATCTTCGTGTCTTTTAATGCCTTGAGGTTTTGATAGTTTCCAGTTTCATAAACAAATGAACTATAGTTCTCATAAGGTTCAATAGTATCATCAGGATTGCCCAATTGCGCATTAAAATATTGTAGCATAAATGCAGATTCTCCTGCCGCAGCTGGGGAAAAATTACGTTTCACATTACTTTCTGCAATACGATACATTGCGGCCAGATCTACGGGTGAATCAACAGCAAATACACCTTTGGGCGCAATAGTGTAAGATGTGTTTTCAGCAAGAAAATCAGCAATGAGCAAAGCAATAGCACCTCCACTTGATAACCCTCCTATATAAACCTCATCGTCAGGCAGGTTATTTGCAGCGATTAGATTCAGAAGCATCAGTGCCAATTGCGCCTTTTCTTCCTCCTGCAAAAAAATCTTACGATTATAATTTAGATAGGCTACTGCAACATTTTTAGATAAGGCCATATCGGTTATTGGGTACTCGTTTTCAATACCCGCAGCGTTTTCTCCAAATCCCCCAAACAAAACCAAGACAGCTTCAGTATTCGAGGGTTTGTATAGCGCGTAAGTTTCTGTATTAATGGCTTCTACTTCCTGTGCAAAATTTGGTATCGAGCAAAAAATCAGCAATGATAGCGATAGACTTTTAATAAAATTTTTCATCATAAAAGGGTTTGAAGTAAATGTTAGTATTCCATTTTAATTCCAGCTAAAAGCCTATAGCCATACGTATTAATAATCCTATAAAATGAACTTTTCAATCCACAGCATTGTAGAAGGCTTAAAAGAAAATCTTTAATGTACGAAAATAAATTACTGGAATTCAGCTAATGTCAATATAATCACATTCACAGGTAATTACCTCAGAATATCTTACCCTATACTACCAATAAACCCTGGTACAAAAGCTATTTGTACCGGGGTTTCCATTTTAAAAATACTTTATCCACGTAGCGCTACTCGCTTTTTTGTATGCTGAAAACCACTTGGTAGGCCAATACAATAAAGAGGCTAATACAGCAGCGATCGCCCAAACCATCCAAACGTGATCAACGCCTAGATAATCGCCTTTATTTGTACCAAAAAATTGTACTCCTACAGAGTAAATAAGTAACAACAAATACAAATGCACTATGTAAAAAAACATAGGTACTGAACCAAAGGTTTTTAGCACAAGCATCCAGCGATGCTCAAAACGCTCAAATACATAGAGCAGTAATGCCCCTACTCCTAGCGTAAGCAGAATAAAATCTAACGAAGGTGGGTATTTAGTGAAATTGAGAAAAGAACTTACAGTTTCTAAAACAGTTTGCCGCTGCTCCCAAGGGAGTGTTTCACCATAAATATTAAAACCTCTCAGAATGAGCAGCAAGATCAAGCTCGAAACTCCTACACCTAAAAGCCACTTATAGCGTTGCTGCACCTGTAATGCAGCATCATAAACGGGTCCGGCAAAATAACCCAACGCGATAACACCGATCCACGGTAATAAAGGATATGAAATTTTTACCGGTATCATCGCATCTTGAATCAAATAACCGCGATCGTGTAAAATTGTCCAAATAGGATACATCCACTCTTCTGGCGTGAAGCTAATGGGTGTCAATGCGTTGTGACCAAAAACAATTAGTAAACCTAAAACTCCTATGAGATAACCCGGCATTTTGACAAGGATTGCTAAAGCGATCATACTTAAACCTATCGCCCACATCACCTGTAAATACAAAGCTTGGTAGCTACCAAACCAAGAAAAATTGATGAGCGTAACTTCTAAAAGAATTAAAAACAGACCGCGTTTAAAAAGAAAGCCACTTGCAGAACGTTGTGGTTTTTGACGCGGATGCGCATACAACCACGCGGATAATCCGGTTAGAAATACAAAAATGGGAGCGCAAAAATGCGCAGTCAATCTCGTAAAGAATAACGAAGTACTTGTCGCATCAATTTGCATAGGATCGGTCACTTGCTCGTGCAGAAAAAAACGTTCTCTGGTATGGTCTACCAGCATCAGGAGAATTACCAAACCACGTAGTATGTCTATTGCGTGTATACGTTTGCTTTTGGCGTTTAAAGCTTTTTCAGGGGTCATAAGTCAATTTTAGGTAACGCAAAACTACCGTAAAAATCAGGCTTAGCCTTTGACAAATGTCACGAAGTCTTTTTTTAAAAATGATTCTGTAGTGTGTGCCGCGCTTACTACAATTAGCGTAGCTTTTTGGCTTGTTCTAAGAAGGAAATCACCATTTCCGCATCAATAGCTTCGGTGGTATCAAAACGCAGCGAGCGTAATCTTTTTCTCCCCTCACCGGCGACCAAATGCTTTTCTGGGTCGATTAATTCGTTTCCGTAGATAAAACTCAGGTCTACAAAACGCTTTCTAAAATTCAGGAAACAGAACATTTTTCCATTCAAATAATAAAATGGCAAATGCCATTTGTACAGCAGTTCTGCTTCGGGTACCGTATGTTCTACAAGTAACTGCAATTGCAGTAAAATACTTTTAAAAGGTTCTGGTTTAGAAAAAATATAATGTGCTGCCGGATTCATACCATCTGGATTTTAAAACTTGTGAAAACCTTAAAAAAATCTTTTAAAAACATTAAAAAACTATTAATTAGGTGATTTTGGACGGTTTTTCCTAAAATTTCCATCTATTTTTCCAATTCTACAAAAATCCCTAATCCAATTGTGAATGATTAAAAACTACATCTATTCAAGTCTGCTGTGCACTTTTATGTTTCCGTTTTTAAGTTTTGGACAAAATAAAGATAAACCAAAACTAGAACTGGGAGGTGCATTACGCTTCAATTATATCTATTCTTCTTGGAAGGAAGAACAAAAAACAAAAGGTGGCGAACTGGGTTACGATATGTTCCGCATAAACGCTAAAGCTTCTTACAAAAAGGTTTTTCTCAATGCCGAATACCGCTTGTATTCTGATGCTTTTGGTGGCGGCTTCCTGAAACAAGGTTGGGTGGGCTACAAATTCTCTGAAAAAGACGAAGTACACGCCGGTCTGGTTTATGTGCCTTTTGGGATCAAGCAGTACAATTCACATAACTGGTTTTTCAACATTACCTATTACGCAGGTCTTGAGGATGATCACGATATGGGTTTAAAATATGTGCATACCGGAGCAAACTGGGACTACGCCGTTGCGTTTCTTAAAAATGCCGAAGAGCTCAACTTTGGTGGTGATGTAGAAAACAGTTCTAGCAGGTACTCGTACGACATCGTAGGCAGAAATAAAGAGACCAATCAGTTTAACCTGAAACTTGTGCGCAAACTAGGCAATACCGCTAAACACCGCATTGGATTTTCTGGTCAATACGGAAGTTTGTATAATATAGATACTGACACTAACGGAAATCACTATGCGCTGGCGCTGCACTATGAGGTAGATTACAATTCGTGGAATCTTAAAACCGAAGCGATCACCGTAGCGCATAATCCTGAGAACGAAACAGGGCAATCTAATGCCATCGTACAAATGGGAGCCTACGGGACACCGTATGAGGTAGCAGCCGATTTTAATATGTACACCGCGGCGCTTTCAAAAACCTTTAAGGTCAATTGGGGATCTATCTCACAGCTTGAAGTTTATAACGACTTTGGGTATATGCAGAAAAAAGAACAAGAGTTTACAGACTCTTTTCAAAATGTGACCGGCGTTTTAGTTACCGCAGGTCAGGTGTACACCTACATTGATTATGCTGCCGGCTACAATCACTCTTGGTTGGGCGGAAACTTTATCGATGATTTTTCTACCGGAAATCCCGATGCGAAATGGGAAGCCCGTTTTAATATAAATATTGGATACTACTTTTAACCGAATCATTTTATGGCAAAAAAAATTACGCGAAGCGACGAAAAGAAATCAATTTTTGGACTCGAAGTCAACGGACCGGTGTTTTTTACTTCGGCAATATTTATCATCATAAGTATTGCATTGACGCTTATTTATGAGAAGAAAGCCGAAAAGATATTTGCAGACATCCAGCACGCTGTTGCTGAAAAAGCCGACTGGTTTTTTATTCTAACCATCAACTTGTTTCTCATTTTTCTGGTCTATCTAGCTTTAGGAAAATACGGTAAACTCAGAATTGGTGGGCAAAAGGCAAAACCCGAATTTAAGACGATGTCTTGGTTTGCGATGCTCTTTAGCGCAGGGATGGGGATTGGCCTGTTATTCTTTGGCGTTGCAGAACCTGTCAAGCATTTAATGAGTCCGCCTACGGCTGAACCCAACACAGTCGCAGCAGCTCAAGAAGCGATGAATTTCACCTTTTTACATTGGGGTTTTCACGCTTGGGCTGTGTATGCGCTGGTAGGTCTTGCCCTCTCCTATTTCACGTATTCCCGCGGCTTGCCCTTAACCATCCGGTCTATCTTTTACCCATTTTTAGGCGATAAAATCCACGGAAAAATAGGCGATGCTATTGATGTTTTTGCGGTACTCGCTACGCTTTTTGGTTTAGCCACAAGTTTAGGTTTTGGAGTGCAACAGATCGCGAGCGGACTCAATCACGTTTTTGGTCTCCCTGACGGAATACTTACGCAAGTGCTTTTAATTGCCGGTATCACATTGGTTGCCACTACATCAGTAGTTCTTGGTGTTGATAAAGGGGTACGTATTCTGAGTGAATGGAATATGCGCGTAGCAGTAGTATTATTACTTCTCGCGCTAATCTTAGGGCCCACGCTCTTTATTTTTAGATCTTTTGTGGAAAATACAGGAAGCTATCTCTTTAATTTCTTGAAGATCTCTACCTGGAGTGAAACCTTTAGCGGAACCTCTTGGCAAAACGACTGGACCGTTTTTTATTGGGGCTGGTGGATTGGCTGGTCACCTTTTGTGGGGATGTTTATCGCACGTATTTCTAAAGGAAGAACTATACGTGAATTCATTCTCGGCGTTTTGCTAGTTCCTTCGTTAGTGACCTTCTTCTGGATGTCATCTTTTGGTAGTGTTGCGATTCAGCAGGCTTTAGGCGGTGATATGACGATTGTTTCGGCGGTGAAAGATGATATCGCAACCGCGCTTTTTGTATTCTTTGAAGATTACCCGCTCTCGATGATCATAAACATTGTAGCTGTTATTCTTATCGCAGGATTCTTCATCACCTCATCAGACTCCGGATCGCTGGTAGTAGACAGTTTAACTTCGGGCGGAAAAATTGAAGCTCCAGTTGGGCAACGCATTTTTTGGGCGGTAACCGAAGGTACCGTAGCCGCCGTGCTTTTAATAGGCGGCGGACTCGAAGCCTTACAAACAGCTACTATTGTAACCGGCTTGCCTTTCGCCATTATTCTTCTCATAATGTGCTACTCCTTATACAAAGGCTTGCGAGAAGATCTTCAGAAATTGGAAAAGAAAAAATCTGAAAAGCAAATGGATGACTATGAAGAAGTCGTTAAAGAGATTGTTGCACGCAGAAATAAAACCGAATAATTATGGATCGTATTAAGAACATACTGGTCGCTCTAGACCTTTCAACACTAGACAATCACCTTATTGAATACAGTGCGTATTTAGCCGAAAAACTAAACGCTGAGCACGTCTATTTCGTTCATAATATCAAGAAATATGAAATCTCAGCCCTTTTTGAAGAAGAGTTGAGCAAACTTAATCTTGACCAACTCATCGGTGATGAGTTGAATGATAAAATTGAAGAACGCTTTACCGGCAGTATGAGCTGGGAAGTGTTGATCTCTGAAGATTCTAACACAGAATCGCTGATTCATTATATCGTTAATAAATACCAGATAGACCTGACTATTGTGGGTAATAAACCGCCAAAAGAAGGAACGGGCGTCGTCACCTCAAAACTGCTTCGCTTGTTAAAATGCAGCATTCTGAGTGTTCCTGAAGCGGCGCCACTGAAGTTAGATAATTTGTGGGTAGGTACTGATTTCTCCAATCCTTCTAAAAAGTCGTTTGCATTTGCTGAAAATTTACGTCACCAACCTTCTACACAACTAAGTGCCGTGCACATCTACCACGTACCGATGCAGTTTTCGCCTTACGTGAGCAGTGAGGATGCGGTAAAAAAGATTGAAAAGCACCTTGAGCAGAAGTCTACTAAATTCTTTAAAAAGTCTACCTCCCCTGCTCCAGACCATAGTCAGTTGCTTTTTGCAAAAGATAAAAGTGTTGGAGATAAATTTCAAATAGAGCTTCAAAAGCAAAAACCAGATTTGCTTATTCTATCTGATAAAGGCAGTAATAATATCTCGTCACTACTCATTGGTAGTCTAACCGAAGAACTGTTTGACGAACATCTCAGCTGTCCGCTTCTGGTGGTAAAATAGACTTTGATTTTAGAGAAACCCCGCTCAATAAATGGTTTAGCAACTCCAAAAAAACCTCTTGAATCCAAGAGGTTTTTTTATTGCGTAATCTGAAAAAATACATTTACTTTGTATTTCAAAGTACTTTATATGAAAGATCGTGACTATTTAAATGATATCTCTGAGATCAAAACGATGATGAGCCGTTCTTCTCGTTTTATGTCGCTAAGCGGTCTCTCAGGAATCCTCGCCGGAATTTATGCTATAGCAGCAGCAGCCTATGCCCATTTTAGAATTGCTGAAGTAAGTGCGTATACCGCGAACTCCAATGCGGGCAAAGCCATCGGTCGGTTTTTACTGAGTTATGATGCGATTGGTGACCTTATGCTGGCAGCACTGCTTACGCTGGCATTAGCCCTTTTGACAGGAGCTTTTCTCACAATTAAAAAAGCAAAAAAACGTAATGAGCAGTTATGGAATCCGGTTTCTAAGCGATTGCTGTTTAATTTTGCTGTTCCGCTAGTGGCAGGTGGTTTATTCTGCTTAGTATTTTTGCAATATGAATTTATAGGTTTGGTTGCGCCTACCACACTCATTTTTTACGGCCTCGCGCTACTAAATGCCAGTAAATTTACCGTAGGAGACATTAAATATCTGGGATTAGCAAATCTGATGATCGGTCTAGTGGCAACGCAGTTTATAGGTTTCGGTATTTACTTTTGGGCGCTTGGCTTCGGAATTTTTCATATCATTTACGGAATCATACTTTACAACAAATACGATAAGTAATTGCAACAGACGCCTTTTGATATAAACCATTTCAATTTTTAAAGAAGCGCTTCAGCCTTGAAAAATATCATTCAACATATTAATAAAGCTTTTGATCATCGGGTGCGATTAGGCATCATGAGCATTCTAATGGTGAATGAATATGCCGATTTTAATATGCTGAAAGAATTGCTGGGTGCTACTGACGGTAACATCGCCAGCCATACTAAGGCGCTAGAAAAAGAAGCATACATTAAGGTCGAAAAATCATTCATTAACCGAAAACCCAATACACGCTACAGTACGACAGCTGCAGGACGCGAAGCATTTTCAAAACATATAGAAGCTTTAGAAAAATTAATCAATCCCTAACCTTTTTTATTTATCAATCAACTTTGAATTTCAAAGTACTTTAATCAAAAATTATGCAACATCAAGAAACACCTTCAAACAAAATTGTTCAGTGGATCAAAACTTCGATCACAGCCCGTATGGCGATGGTTGGATTCCTAACTTTAGTTCTTATCATTCCGCTTGTATTTGTACAAGAATTGATACAAGAGCGCGCCCGACGTCAACAAGAGGTCATCGCTGAGATCAATGACAAATGGGGCGAAGAACTCCTGGTGTATGGGCCTATTCTTAAAATTCCGTATAAATCCTATACCGAAAAAGCGATTAAAAATACCGAGACACAAACCCTCACTACCGAAACCGTTACCCAAACCAATTACGCCTATTTCTTCCCGGAAACCTTAGACATTAAGAGCGATGTGAATCCTGAAATACGTAACCGCAGCATTTATAAAACTACTGTGTTTAGTGCCACTGCTGCTCTTGAAGGCACTTTTAGTATGCCTGATTTTACAGAAGCCGGTGTGCAACCGGAAGATATTGAGTGGGAGAACGCCCGAATCATTCTTAAAACTTCGAACCTCAAAGGTGTTTCAGAAGCCGTAAAAATTAAGATGGGAACTAGTGCCTATGATTTTGTTTCGCAATATGATAGTGCTACTGCGCATACAACTCTTGATGAAGTTCCGCTGCATTTGGTGCAAAGTGCTTTTCTCAAAACAAAAGATGTTCCGCAAGAAGGAAAAATTTCGTTTCAAATGGACTTAAAAATTAACGGAAGCGAGCAGATTCGGTTTGTTCCCGTAGGTAAAAGTACCTCGGCAACAATAACTTCTACTTGGAAAACCGCCAGTTTCATAGGCGATTTTTTACCCCATAACACTGATAAATTTACCGCAGAAGGTTTTAATGCTAAATGGAATGTTCTAGACATCAATAGACCTTTTTCGCAACAGTTTTTCAACACGCTGCCCAATCTTACCGCTTATGCTTTTGGTGTGAATTTTATGATCCCTATTGATCATTATCAAAAAAGTGAGCGTACGGCCAAGTATGGTTTTCTGGTCATTGGCTTGACCTTTCTGATTTTCTTTATGATCCAAACCTTGAGTAAAATAGGTATTCACCCTTTTCAGTATTTAATGATCGGGATCGCGCTGGTTCTCTTTTATACCTTACTTATTGCCCTGACCGAACACAGTAATTTTCTCACCGCCTACCTTATTTCGGGGAGTATGGTGATCGTGCTTATTTCGCTTTACACCTATAGTATTCTAAAACATTTAAAATTTGCGCTGTTTATCGCGGCAGCGCTGACGCTACTTTATGGTTTTATCTATGTGATCATTCAACTTGAACAATATGCACTGTTAGTAGGTAGTCTAGGACTTTTTACCATTCTTGCACTGGTGATGTTCACCTCCAGAAAAATTGATTGGAATTCCTAATTTAGAGCAAACCTAGGCGCAGCGGCTCCTACCGGAAGTTGCTGCGCTTACTAATTACGCGGAAGTATGAAAAGCTATTTTACCCGTTTTTACATTCACGTGCGCCGAAACTATTGGCACGCGCTGTTCTATTTGTTTTGCAGATGTACATTGGCGTTAGGCTTTATTCTTGCCGGTTACGTAAAGATCATTGACGAGCGTTTTGCAAGCGGACTTTCAATAAAACATCCTATGGGTGCCTATCTTGAGGCTTTGCATCATACGAGTTTTTACTATCCGTTCATTGGAATTATTCAGATAGCAGCGGGAATACTCTTGCTCATTCCGCGCACGGTAGTTTTAGGCGGATTGCTCTACTTCCCCATTATTCTCAATATTTGGGTGTTGTCGTGGGCGGTACGCTTTGAAGGTTCGTTGTTCACTTCTACTTTAATGGTATTGGCAAACGTATATATTCTGCTTTATAATTATGAGCGATTAAAATTTATTTTACCGCTTCCGTCTAAAGCACTGAACTATAATGCGCCGCTTAAGGCTAGTGAAGTTTCTGAAACCAGTACGCTTGCACCCGATCAACCGCTGCGCTTCACTCCCGGAATTGCCGCCTTTAAAAATCCTGCGATCAGTAAAAAATTCCCGTTCCTTTTTGCAGGGACGGTGCTATTGATCGCCTTTTTGACGCTTGTAAGCACCAACCGAATCTATGAGATTATGCCGCGCAATTCTTATAACGATTGTGTGACGCGACTTCCTGAAGCGCTCGAAGAAAATGCAGCAAGCTTTGACTTTTGCAATTGCATTCACAATCAAGGTAAACCGCTCGAAACCTGTATTGCCGAATTTGATAAAACTAAAACTAACGGAAACGCTCCTGTTTCTTCAACTAAAAATAAACCATGAAAGACTTTATCCTCAACAAATACAACACCCTCAAATATCTTTTTGGCGCATTACTGCTCTGCTTTTTCCTGCTGGTTTTTCGCATTAAAACAACACACGACTTCTTTGGCCTCTTTTTGATATGGAATCTATTCCTTGCTTTTGTTCCATTAGGGATTGCGTGGTATTTACAGCATAAAAAATCTCACATCAACTCAGTTCTAAAATATGCTTTACTTGTGCTTTGGCTGCTTTTTCTTCCCAACGCACCTTATGTGATTACCGATTTAATTCACTTGGCTTACAGTCCGTTAAATTGGTTTATTTATGACGGAATCACCATTACTGCATTTGCGTTTTTAAGTCTGTATTTTGGCTTTCAATCTTTGATAGAAGTGCGTAAACTTTTTAAACCCGAAATAGCTGAAGCTAGGCTGAATATTTTCACCTCAGGGGTTTTGATCTTATGCGGTTTCGGGATTTATCTGGGGCGGGTGGTTCGTTTCAACTCTTGGGATCTGATCACCAATCCGCTGGATCTTTTCAGCACCATTGGTCACTATCTTATCAATCCTATTGAAAACAAATCTGTATGGCTATTCACTCTAGGCTATGGATTTTTTTTAAACTTCAGTTTTTTCCTATTTAAAATGTGGAAACAAAATGAGATACTAAACAAATCGTACACTGTTTAAACTATGCCTAAACGCGGAATCTATTTCTTGCTTTTTCTTCTCCTTTTAGGTGTAGAAATCGCCATTGCAAACTATTTAAAAACCGGTTTTATTCGAGCTTATCTGGGCGACTTTCTTGTTGTGATCTTATTGTATTGTTTGTTGATGAGCACCCTGAAACCTTCGGTAAAAACGGGATTAGTACTCACGCTTGCCATCGCTTTTGCGATAGAACTATTGCAACTCATAGACCTGACAAGATTCTTTCCGCAGGAATATAAAAAGCTTGCAACCCTAATTTTAGGCAGTCAGTTCTCGTGGTTAGATTTACTGATGTATGTACTCGGAATGATATGTGCCGGGATCACAGAACTTGTGCTACAAAAACGCTATTCTTTCCCGTCTACATAATCCTGCAAATAACTAAAGCGTTTGGTGAGTTTACCATCTTTGGTCATTCGTGCGCGGTAGAGAATTCCGTCTTTATCGTCATTGAAAAAAGCAGGTAAAACCCGTTCCACAAAGAGTTCACCAAAACCTTCACTGGCATCTTTAGGCAACTCACACGGCAAATTATCAACCGCCATCACGGTAATCGCTCCCGGAGCATCAAAAGCGACTTCTTTCTCCGTTTGCGGATCGTAGCCATAAAAAGGATCTGCAATCGTCGAGGCGCGTAAGGTAGAAGCCACAGGACCATCAATGTCGCACGAAATATCAGCGATAACCTCGATATTAAAATCTTCGGACTTGGCTTCTTCCCGAGTGAATAAGTACGGCGCACCATCACCATAAAAATGCCCGGCGATAAACATCTGACTTACTTTAGCAAAACGCAAAAAGTTCGTCTCGTAACCCGTAGGATCTTTGATGAATTGTGCAAGGCTGCCTTTTACGCCATCTTTTCGCTTTGCGTAATCCATCACCCCGATTTTACAATACACCGGTTTTTTAAATTCTTTAGTGAGATACTCCTCAATAGTCACTTTTTTAATGCCCATAGCCTCCAGAATTTCCTGTGCGCCACCAGCAACTTTACCACTTCCGGAAAGGCAAATTTTAATAGCAGGAAGTTCAATCTTTTTCAGCTGCGCGATCAACGCGCTAACATCGGTAAGTGTGTTGGCGGGTGGTAAATCAAATGTTTTATGCCTTTTACCATACGCTCTAAACGCGTTGTAAGCGCCTACGAGGCCCGCATAGCGACCAAAACCTATCAGGCGCAGTCCGCTTTTTCGAGTAATGACTTCGTGATCGTAGAGTTCGATATTTTTCTCTAAAACCGCTTTGAGTAAGTCGCGGTTGTAGGGTTGTTTTTTAATCGTATGACTGAAGAAAAAATACTTCTTATTGGGGATCAACGCTTCAATAGGCACCTCTTTAACGCCCAGCATCACATCGGCCTCAGAAATATCTTCTTTAACCTCAAATTCTGCTTTCTCATAAGCCACATCAGGAAAAACTCGTATTGGTGAAGCTTCAACGATGAAGGAGGCTTTGGGGAAAGCTTCTTGCGCCTTAGACATGGCTATAGGCGAAAGTACCGCGCGACGATCTGGCGGGGTTTTACGTTCTCGTAATAAAGCAAATTTTAGAGGAGCCATAAAAGTAATATTTGGTGTAAAATACAATTTTACAAAGAGAATCTTCAACCTATTTTAATTGAACTTTAATAGGTCCTTAGCAAAGCTTTAATAAGACATTGGCTAATCTTGCGCGCAATTTGAGGTATATTCTCACAAAAGAATTTTTATGAAAAAACTAGTTGGTTTGGGTGTCGTATGCGCCCTGATCTTAAGCTCTTGTGGAGCAAACAAATCTAAAATTAAAGGAGATCGCGATGTGATTTCTGTAAACGGAACACTGCAAACCGGAATCAATACCATTGAAATAGATGATGAAATTCAGGTGGAATTGGTCCAGGCACAAAGCAACGATTATATTCTAACCACCGACCGCAATCTGGTAAGTGTGGTTGATTTTAAAGTGACTGATAGTGTGTTGCGTATTAGCACCAATATGGAAGTGACCAGTGCCAAAGCGCTTTCGGTGTATTTAAAACTGCAAAACCCGAAGCATGTCATCCTAAAAAATGATAGCGATATTGAAACTCCGGGGCAGATCGAAGTTCCTGAGTTTACAGTCACTGCGGCATCTTCATCTGAAATTGATGTAAATCTGACTACGACGAAATCTCAAATCAATTTAAGAGAAAACGCTAAAGGACAATTGAATATCCGTACGGAGCAACTCGAGGTTAAAATGAGTGATCGCACTGATCTTAGAGGGAAATTCACCGCGCAATCTGCTCGAGTAACTATGGGTGGTTCGGCAGAATTTAATCCACGTGGTAAGACGGCTAGTTTAAATCTTGCGCTAACCGGAAAAGCAGATTATAAAGGAGATGACTTTGATAGTAAGAATACTTCGGCGACGTTAAGCGATCGTTCTAATGCTGCTGTTAGTGCCGAAGAAAGTCTTTCTGTTTTTGCTCAAGATAAAGCAGTTATCAATGTCTATGGCAAACCAGACATTAGTGTAAAGGCACTTAATGATGATGCGCAAATCAATAAAAAATAGTAACTTTGCAGCCCTCAAATTTTGAGGATTACTAGCAATGGGGTCGATTTGGTTTTGACAGCGGGTCTAATTGAGTAGTAAGCACGTCGAGCGCTGGGACATAGCTCGTAAATCTCAGGTTTCACACTTTTTAAACGGCGAGAATAACTACGCCATGGCTGCATAACCCGAATTATAGTACGGTTATCTTAATCTCACACAAGGTGTGAGACCATGATGCCTCTGAAAAGCCTTGGTTTACGGCGTTTCATCAAGAGGTACCGAAAAAGTAAACATAGCCTGCTCAGGGTCTTGATGAGTAGGTGAAACTTAATCGAGAATAAGGTAGCAGTTGGTAGTTGCCGACCGGCTGTTGCACGAAAACCAATTGGCAAATAAACGTGTAGAAAGCTATTGAGTTGCCTGTTTGGACGGCGGTTCGAACCCGCCCGACTCCACTTTTTGAGTTTCAAACTCATTCAAAAACCCTGTAAATTATTGATTTACAGGGTTTTTAATTTTATTTAATATCATATATTATCGATTAAATGCAAAAAAATCGGGACCCTTTAGGCAGGTCCCGCCAATATTGAGCTTAGGGGGTCTCGCCAAGCTCATAACACCCTCTTTTTTAGTTTTTTACAAAAGTTAAAGTTTTTTGACCCTAAAAAATCATTTACTAATTTGACATCAAGGTTCATATCCTACCTGCCACGAAGGTTCGGGAGTTACATAAAATTGAAGTCATGAAAAATAATTATTACGCACTATTTCATCTTATTAAAAGGAAGGTTAATAAAAGAGGTCTAGCTCCAATTTATCTTCGATTGACTGTTGACGGAAAACGAAAAGAGCATAGTATTTCTAGAAGAGTTGATCCTAGAAAATGGAATTCACGTCAAGAAAAAGCAATGGGCAATAGCCGTGAAGCTGTAGAAATAAATACACACATTAGTAATTTGAGGCATAAGCTCAATCAAATACACCAAACTTTTATTGAACACGATAAACATATTACCGTCAATTCATTACTTAAAGAATTAAAAGGAGAAAATCAACAAAATAAATTGGCACTGGAAGTATTTAAAGAACATAATGAGAAAATAGATCAATTAATTGGAAAAGACATTTCTGCTTCTTCTGCACAGCGCTATTGGACTTGCCATAATCACGTTCAACAATTCATTAACGAAGAATACGGTGAAGAGGATTATAGGCTTAGAGACATTGACCATAACTTTATAATTAAATTCGAACATTTTCTTAAAACCAAGAGAAATTGTAATCATAATTCCGCTTTAAAATATGTCAACAATTTTAAAAAGATTGTCCGTATTGCTTTAGCTAATAAATGGATAAGTCATGATCCTTTTATAAACTACAAAGTAAAATTTGAACCTGTAGAACGCGAGTTTCTTACACAGGAAGAAATTGATGCATTGTGGGAAAAAGAGCTACATTTTGAACGTCTAATCTTGGTTAGGGATATGTTTGTTTTTTCCTGTTATACCGGTTTGGCTTATTCTGATGTTGAGAAATTATCTAAATCTGACATCACAATTGGAATAGATGGTAGTAAATGGATACGTATTCACCGTACCAAAACAGGCTCCAGAAGTAGCATCCCACTCCTCCCTGTAGCAGAACAGATTCTAGCTCGTTATGAAAATCATCCTCAGGTTGAGGAAAGTGAACGCGTGATCCCCGTACTAAGTAATCAAAAATCCAATGCCTTTCTGAAGGAAATTGCCATTATGTGTGATATTTCCAAACCACTTACTACGCATCTGGCAAGGCATACCTTTGCTACCACAGTAACACTAACTAATGGAGTGCCCATCGAGACTGTAAGTAGAATGTTAGGTCATCAATCATTGCGTACAACGCAGCACTATGCAAAAATTGTTGATCGAAAAATTAGCGATGATATGAATATTTTAAAAGAAAAACTAGCCGCACAAAAGTCAAAGAAGGAGTCTAACACACAATAAAGCATTACGATTTCTAAACCTTTTTGTGTTGATCTGGAATATAGAAGTCGTAAATAAATGTTCATAACTCTCTGAAAACGTATCCAGTAAAGCTACTCTAGATTTCATTTAATACTAAATGAAATCAAACCTTATCAGATGAAAACAAAAAATATAAGAATCTAAAGACAAGGGTATTGTAAATAACTCTTTACTTCAAAAGGAGCAATTACGTTTTCACTTTCCTACTTTTAATTCAAGAATTCTACTTAATCAAACAAAGCGCTTTGTTCACTATTCACCTTAAAAAAGAATACGATGAACATTATTCAATTAGACGAAAGACTCGAGCGAATCGAATCGCTTTTACTTGCTAAAAAGAAAGTACTAACCCTTGAGGAAGCATGCGACTATGCAGGAATTTCAAGAAGCTATCTTTATAAATTAACTTCTACAGGGGCCATCCCTCATAGTAAACCAAATGGTAAGCTCATTTATTTTGAGCGGGATGAACTTGAGCGGTGGTTATTGCAAAACAAAATGTTTTCAGTGGGCAATTCGAACCAATCAACTTGGAGCCATTCCAAGGGATCAAAAATTTCATAGAACTATAAAACAAGAGCTATGAAAAATGATAAACTCTATCAAGTTTCAGATCCTAAGAAAAAGACGGTTTACGATTATGCCATTGAATATCTGTTTGAGAAATACGACATCCTTTACAATGAGATTTCTCACGATTTTCAGATATCTCTGAAAAAGAAAAAGCAATGGAGCTATCTGAATCTGAATTCGCTTATTATCGAACTGACAAAAGCCGGGATTGACATCAGTACCTCAAAGCTTGAGATCTTAATTAAATCAGAGCTTATTGACACGTATAATCCAATACGTGAATATTTTGAATCACTTCCGAGCTGGGACGGTCAGGATCACATAGAGAAGCTCGCTTCATTTGTTCCTCTTTATGAGCACGAGGTGTTTGTTTATCACTTTAAAAAATGGCTGGTAAGAGCGATTAAATGTGCTTTGGAGCCTGCTTACTTCAATAAGCAAGCGCTAATTATCAGTCACAGTGGTCAAAGTTCTGGTAAATCAACCTGGTGCCGCTATCTCTGCCCACCGGAATTGGCAGAATATATGGCTGAGGATATCAATAGTGATAAAGATGCGCGTATTCAGCTCTGTAGAAATTTCCTCTACAATCTCGATGAACTAGCGGTCCTTTCAAAAAATGATGTGAATGCACTTAAAGCATTTTTCTCAAAAACCTTTATCAATGAGCGTTTGCCCTATGATCGGAAGAATACAATACTTCCTCGCATATGCTCCTTTATGGGGTCTACCAATATGTCTTCCTTTTTAAATGATGAAACCGGTTCAGTACGCTGGATGTGTTTTGAATTAATGGGACCTATTGACTTCAGCTATAAAAAAGAAGTAGCTATTGCTGATGTTTGGAGTCAGGCCTATTATTTAGCATATAATGATCCAGACTTCAATCCCGAACTAACCGTGCAGGATGTCAATGAAAATGAGGAGCGAAATCAAAAGTATACTAAGATGACTACCGAGCAAGAACTCATTGCGAGATACTACGAAAAGTCTACAGATCAAAAGGATTTTGTAACAGCCACAGATATTATGGTAAGCCTAAACTGTTTGAATATACGCATCAGCCAGATCAATCTGGGACGAGCACTTTCGGGCTTTGGTTTTCAAAAGATCAAACATCCCAAACGTAGAATTTATGGCTATTTAGCAAAACGAAAGTTTATAGAATCACCCTATGAATTAGGCTAATGAAAGAAAAAAGAGTAAATCCTCTTACCATTCTACCACAAATCTTCTAAGACCCTATAAACATTAGGCTCATTTGTGGTAGGATCTTTTTAAATCATCTTACCACAACCTTACCCATCTTACCACAACAATGTGGTAGGATGGGTAGGATAAAAAAATAACCTACCCAGGTCACCAAGCCCCGTGTTTACTGGGATGGGTAAGATGGTAGGATGTTTTGGGATTTTTAAACTATTTTCAGATGAAAAAAGAAAAACTATCGTGTGAACAAGCCCGAAAAATATCCATCGTTAAGGCGCTGGAATTTTTAGGGTACCTTCCCACTCGCAATACGGAAAAGGAAGCTTGGTTTCTGAGTCCCCTGCGGTCAGAAACCCAAGCCTCCTTTAAAGTCTCTAAAACATTAAACTGCTGGTACGATCACGGACTAGGAAAAGGCGGCAACTGCATCGATCTTATCTGTGAACTTCACAATATAGCTGTACGTGAAGCTTTAGCAATTTTAGCTCAAGTCAATATCGGGAACTATGCGCTTCCAAAACCACAACAAACAAAAGTAAACCAATCTGGAATTGTAATCAGACAGGTAAAATCCATTCAACATCCGGCATTGTTCGCCTATCTAAAAAGTCGAAAAATTAATCCGGTTGTAGCGCAGGGGTTTTGCAAAGAAGTGCATTATACCATTAAAGAGAAGTATGGTTTTTCAATTGGTCTAAAAAACAACTCCGGAGGATGGGAACTTAGAAACAAATATTTTAAAGCATCAAGCTCTCCAAAGGACTTGCGATGGATCTCTAATGGATCACAAAACTTAATTGTCATAGAGGGAATGTTTGATCTGTTATCTCTAGTTACACTTTTTCCAAACTTAAAACGGAAAGCTGATTTTTTGATCTTAAACTCTATTGCTTTTGCTGAAAAAGCGCTTCCCTATTTGGACACTTACAAAACTGTTGAATTGTATCTCGATCAGGATGAAGCCGGAAGAAAAGCAACCGCACTCTTCCTGAACAACAATGCTACGTGTATTGATAAATCTACCTTCTATAAAGCTGAAAAGGACCTCAATGCCTGGCTGATGAAAACGCATTAAACTGATTTCTGGGAAGCAGGGCAAGATGTGTGGCTGTGGCCACAATCTTGCTTTGCTCCCGGTGGTTGCAAAGAAATAAACAAACGATGAAACGAGCACTTATCAAATTCAGATGCAGCGTGTATGAGAAAAAATTGCTGCAGGTAAAAGCAAAAGCTGCAGGCTTGAGCCTGAGTGCTTTTTGCAGAAGAAGTTTGTTGGAGCAACAGATCACCGAGCGGATGAATGAAGAGCATATTCATACCTATAAAATGCTGGTGAAGTATCACAACAATTTTAAACGCATCGGAAATATGTATAAAAAAGGTAATCCAAAACTTAGTGAGGAAGTCATTCAGGTAGCTGAAGAAATCAAGAAACATTTAAAAACCATAATGAAATGATTGGCAAAGGCAGTGCTATATCCAGTACCCTTGGCGCGTTGCGTTACGGTAACGATCCAGAGAAACAAGCCGAATTGGTATATAGCGATCTGGTTGTGGGCGATACTGCTGAAGAAATCACTCAAGAATTTAAAGCCGTGCAAGCCCTCAATCAAAATTGTGAGCGCAATACACTGAGTTTTGTTCTAAGCCCAACGGTAACCGATGGAGCTCAAATGAACACTGAAGATTTAGGGAAACTCACTAAAACCTTTATTCAACATATGAAATTACAAGAGCGCCAGGCAGTCGCGTATGTACATCGCGACAAAGCACATACCCACATACATCTCTATGTGAATCGCATCGATCTAAAGGGAAATGCTTATACTGATAGTTTTATCGGAAAGCAAAGTCAGTGGGCTGCTGAGCGGACTGCAAAGCAAATGGGTATTCAAACCGTACAGGACGTTCAGTTTGAGAAAAACAAAGCCTTAGCACAGACGCGAGTCGAAATTCATAAAGCCCATCAGCAGGTTGTTCAAGGATCCACTAATAATCTTCAGACATACATCAATCGCATGCAAGAGCAGCACATTACAGTGATTCCGGTGATCAATAAATCCAAACAGCTGCAGGGGTTTCGTTTTGAATACAAAGGTCAAAACATTAAGGGAAGTGAAGTGCATCGCTCAATGTCGGCCAGTAATTTGCTTAAATCCATCAACCGCACCAAAGCTGTTGTGTTATCCGGAGGAAGCATACCTATTGCGCCAAGCCTAGCCAAAGCTGTGGCTAAGAAAGTAATAAAACTAGTAATCGATAAAGGAATTGGAATATGACTAAACTAGAACACCTATCAGAACTCCTGGTTGAAGAATTACATTCCTTCAAACAAGAGGTCAATCGCTTAGAACGGATTGAACAAGGTCTTAAGAGTACCTCCATAAAAGCAGATAGTACCCAAATTGAAAAGATCGTCGATTCGCATCTCAAAAAATTGGAACTGGATCAAATCTCGCATCAGGAAAATCGCAAGGAACTACTAAGGAAAATCAAGCATACGCGAACGATCCCCAATTGGCTTGTCATCTTAGCCCTGCTTCTTTTTCTTTCACAAGCATTTTGTATTGTCTTTCTATTGCTGCGCTAAATAGTGATATTGCAATTAATTTTTCTTTCAAAAAAGACCTGTCTTTTGTGAAGACCTTTCCGAAAGAAAAATTTTAGATAGAAGATAAATTAGCTTGGCTAAATAAAAGCGGATGTATTTAAAAAGTATGTTACTAAACTATTACTAAATTGAAACTTCGTTGAAAGTCAACATGGAAATCACCACATTTATTATTAAATAAGAAATAATGAAATTTTTGATTGTACTAATGTTGCTCGTCTCGTACCAGGCTTATTCTCAAAAAGCCAATGACTCTATCTATATCTTATTTGATAAAGCGACAGACTCAATTATTAGAGAGAATAGTACACACCCTCAGGAAATTTTAATACTAAATACACTTTATAGGAATGAACTAACTGAATATAAAAAAAGTCTCAGTAAAGGCATCTCTCCTCTTATGCCGACTAACGAGCCATTTAGATATTATAAATTTTATGTGACAAAAAAACTGAATGAAAATATTCCAATAAACACACTTAAATATTACCCTCGAGAAGACTTAAAGAATTTAACTCCATATAATAAGTCTATATTTATTGTTGGTGATTCTATCTTTTTCGAAGTTTCATTTTTTCAAATTATAATTGAATAAACCTGTAGCTACGTAACGGGAAAAACTGCGCTCAGAATTAATTTTTACTTTTAAAATTACTTATCCTATCCCGGCATCTTTTTCTTTCACAAGCATTTTGTAATGCCTTTCTATTGCTTCGCTAAGAAGTGAAATTGGAATTTTTTTTTCTATCAAAAAGACCTGTCTTTTGTGAAGGCCTTTCCGAAAGAAAAAATTATACAGTGGTTCTAGCTTACCTTTCTTAGAAGAATATTATGTGTAATTTTCTTTATCTCCTTTTAACATCTCGACTAAACTGCGTATCCTTAATACCCTAACTTAATTTATTTCGCACATCAATACAATGATTTTGAACATCTTAAGCCTTAGACCATATGACATAAAAGTCTCCCATTATTTTCAAAGATCTATGAGAATGAAACTGTACCTCCAAACTTCGTGGATCGATATACTCTTAAGCTATAGAACTATTGCTTTTCGACAAAATAGAAACTATTATTTTTTACGCTTAGCTTTTGATTTTTTAAACTTAATTCAAGTATTGCCGTTTTACGTGGACCGACTTCCTCATTTGATAAATGTGTATGTAAAACATATTTCATTCTACCTCTTTTATCATAAAAAAGGTCCCCGTGACCTGTACCAGCGTTACTATCTAATTTCGAGATCAACGGATTTGTTTTCATTTTTTCCCAAGGTCCTAACGGAGTCCTACTTATAGCATAGCCGACTGCATAATCTGGATTTCTGTAATCATTAGCAGAGTATAGCAAGTAATACAGTGCATCTTTTTTGAAAACCGTAGGTCCTTCGGCAACAGGCCAATCTGCATTTGCAGTGTTTTCCCATGTCTCTTCTGCATTGATACATTCTCGCAACGTTTCCGGCTTTATGCTTTTGAGATCTGCGTTCATCTCGGCAACAAAAATACGGTTACCTTCTTGAAGCCGCACGTGATATAAATACACCTTATCCTCATCAAAAAATACATAAGGATCAATCTGCCGAACGGGAGCTTCCAATGCTTTGTTATCGTTTACAAATGGCCCTAAAGGACTGTCACTTGTTGCTATTGCTATGTTTTCATTTGCGGTGTAAGCCATATAATATTTGGCTTTATGTTTAAATATTTGCGGAGCCCAAAAGCCTTTATTTCCATAAGCATCGCCTTTTTTTAGCGCAAAACCATCAGATGATCCTACTGGGCCTTCCCAGTGTTTAAGATCTTTAGAAGTATATACTAAAAAACCGGAACCCTTTATAGTATTATCGCCTTTTGTACCATATAAATAATATATACCCTCATCTTCAAAAACTGTAGGATCGGCCAGATAGATTACATCATCTCTTTGGCTTTGTGCCCCTAATCTTAAACCTCCTAACAGAATCAGGAAATATAAAATGTATAATTGCATAATTTTTCAGTTTAGCATTAAACTCGTCCTTTATCTTACTTTCTTAAATTTTTAAACGCAACCACGTATATGGTTCATCACCATTTGTAGTAGATAGCATTTCAGTATAATTTGCCTCCCCGCGTTCTATTAAAGCAATACTAAACCCTAACTCCGTGTCGACTTGAAATCGATGATGCAAAACCTCCCAAGGAATTGCAATTTCTTGTATAACCCCCTCATTTTCCGCTACAGCAACTTGTAATTGTGGTGCTTCAATCTGATCCCAATTTCCGGCAGCTCCTTCATAAATAGCCACTTCACCTTTGACCGATATTTGGATTTTAAAGATTCCCGCATCAGGTCTTAGCTTATTTTGAGCCTGAGGATCTAAATATAGGATTGTCCCGTTTGCATTATTTTGTGTTGCAATTGTAGAAGCACCCTGATTATTTGTGGTCCGTGTAAGAATATATAAATTATTAGAATCTGCCGAAACAGTTCCACGCAACTGCGTATCCCCCATATGTCCAACAAATAATGGAAAATTATGTTCCCAAATATCTTCAGTTTGGGCTCCGTCAATATTAATCGTTGCACGTTCTGCTCGTAGTTGAGGAATTACATATCCTTTAATCATCCACACTTCGGAGTTATTCGCAGAGGAAAAGGCATTGGTAGTAGTTAATGCTAGAACCGTCCCGTCTTCTAAAACGGTGATACTATTCCATAGTGCAGATTTATTTTCAGGAATTACAAAAGGAGATGTTGTTCTATTGAAATTTTGGGCAATTTTGTTTCCTATCGCCACACGCATTTCAGCATTATTCAAATCCGTTCCTGCTCTGTTTTCAGTTCCTTGATAGGATAACAGTACCTCGCCATTGGCCAATTGAACAAGATCTGGAGCTCCTGCATATTCATCCTTCTCTAATGCATCTTGTAAAGCGTAACTTCGGTTAGGACTGCTAGCGCTAACGAAAGTTGACCAATTTTGAGCCAAGGTATTGCGTATAATATATGGCTTGAACTGATTATTATCACCATTATCTTCAATGGCATATACAATTTCTTCAGTATCCTTTAAATAAATAGGTGCTGGCATTCCGTCACGATGACCACTTCTAAAGCTAGTGATCTCAGGAGTTAAAGTCCAAGATAATCCGTTATCAGTAGACCGTAATATCGAAATGTTTTGCTCGTTAGAATTTCTGTAAATATTCTCATTAGAAAAATACAGTTGAATTTCTCCACTGGGCAGTTGTAAAAAAGTAGGTTCCCAGGCTCCATTTTCAAATAAGGTATCAGCGGTGTAGACCGTTTGGTCATTATGCCAAGACTTACCGCCATCTGAACTTTGAATAACTTTAATCGAAAAATGCTCATCTACGGATGCTGTATTTCCCGGTCTAGGATTATAAGCAAGTAAAATCGTTCCGTTTTTCAACTCAATAAGATCTGGAGTAGTATTGGATACACCATTTTTATAATCAGCCACAACTATGAGAGAAGACCAAGTTTGACCTAAGTCTGTACTCCTCTTAACCAATATCTTTCCATGGGATTCGTACGTTACCACCAATGCCCCATCGGTCAACTGAATTACCCGAGCGTAACCATTATAGCCCACATCTCCCAATTCAGATATCTGTGTTTTTGTAGAAGCATCCCAGGCGATTCGTATACCAGTTACAGGTTCTTGTGTTGATATTTCAGATTCTGAATCACTGGGTTGGTCCATCTGCTCTGAGTCTGATAATTGATCTGCAGCACATTGAGTATTACAAAACCCGAATAAAAGACATATTGTAATTAAAAGTGATTTTTTCATAAAATAAAAACCGTCATTCAATATTTACCAAATGACGGATGTTTTTGTTATTTCGCATTTACTTCAGAAGTAAGATCTGTAATCAAATCAGTCTCTGCTTTTCTATAAGGTGTTCCATCTGTATGAAAAATTTCATGAAACCACTCTTTGGGTTCCGAAGTATAGGTTTTCGTCCAACTATCCCAAGGATATTTAGTTTGACTTTTGCCATCTACAAAGCCCCAATTATACATTCCTACATTGTATTTTTTAGCTATAGGTAAAAAGCCTTCAAAGGTACTTCCGTTAGGTCTGGCCATATATTCTGTACATAAAATAGGTTTGCCATAACGCTGTAGATTTTTAATGTCTTTCTCAAAATCGGCAGGTACATCGTAATTGTGGAATGTAATAATATCCGACTGTTCCAATTGCATTTTATGAAACGGACTCATTGTTTTGGGATCACTCCAGTCTCCCGTCCATACACCCGAAGTAAGTGGTTGTTGCGGATTGACAGATCGTGCCCATCCAAATGCCTTTTCCAATAGTGGCATTATCAACTCTGCTTTATTTGGAATTTCTATATCTTCATAGGAAGGCCCAGTCATATTATCTGGCTCATTCCAAATATCCCAACCTAAAATGCGATCGTCTGTTCTAAATGCTCCTATGGTTTCTTTTACATATAACTCTAATCTGCCGTATTGTGTACTATCTTTCAACACTTCCTGCCCAGGACTTTGTACCCACCCAGAGTTATGAACGTGTGGCTTGGGAGCTCGTTGTTCCCCTGCCTTTGGAAAAGGATCCCAGCACGAATCAAATAGAACAAATAACGGTTTAATACCGTGACTATCCGCTATCTTCAAAAATTCATTCATGCGCTTATACAAGCCCTCCTTATCGCTTTTATGTAGTAGGTCATGTAAATAAACCCGCATGGTATTCATTCCAATATCTTCAGCCCAGCCTAATTCTTCGTCAATACGCTCTGGATCAAAACTCTCTTCTTGCCACATTTCTAATTGATTTATGGCATTACTCGGATTGAAATTAGCACCTACAAGCCAAGGTTGCTTAGCGTACCACGCGTTGGCCTCTTCTTGAGACCAGATAGCTCTGGTATTTTCAGAAATTGTATCGCTAGTATTGAGCGCAACCTCCTTAGAATCCTCTTTGGAATTCTTACACGAAAAAAGCATGCTTACCATTATAAGAGTTAGAATAAAACTTAGTCTTTTCATCAATTTTATATTTGACCCCTCAAAATACCTCCATACTTTACTTGGAGGTACTAGGGTTGTTAATATTGTGGATTTTGTTCCATATTAGGATTATTTTCTACTTCTACTTGTGGTAAAGGCAAACGAATATTTTTACCTATTTCAAAGTTTTTAAAATCGGGATCACGCTCTGCTATTGCATCTACAGACTCCTGCGTTTCTAAATCTCCCCATCTTTTAAGATCTTCCCAACGCACACTTTCGCCAGATAATTCTAAAACACGTTCTATTTTAAGACGCTCTAGAAACAGATCACGATCATTTCCTATTTCAGGATATGCTGTAGCAAGCGGAGCCATATTTGCACGTGCTCGAACCTGATCAACATATTGATAAGCATCTGCCGTCATATCTAGTTCATTTAAAACTTCTGCATAACGCAATAGAATATCAGCATAACGAATTAATCGCCAGTTTACTTCAGAAAAATAATCTTCATTATCCCGCTTATAATCACGCGCTCCCTTTCTAAACCAAGCCTCATCTTCTCCCCACTCCCAGTCTCTAGAGTAAGTTTTATCTCCAAAATCTTCAAATAGATCTGGATAAAAAAGAGAATGTTGCAATCGTGGATCTAGGTTGCCATCGACCGTTAATTCTTGCTTAAAAGCATTTACAAGCCAAAAACGGGCTTGTCCATCTGACCAGCCAATCCCGCGAGGGGCAAAAAACTGAGCTCTGGTACTTGATACGGCTGCGTTCGGTCCTTCTCCAGTACCACCTCTCCGCTGATCCCCAAACTGAATCTCATATACAGATTCTGAGTTATTCTCATTTATATCTGTAAAATTGTCCTTATAATTTGATACCAGACTATAGTTCGCTCCTTCTCCTACAACTAAAAAATCCAATGCAGTTTTTGCAGCACCCCATTGGCGCTGTTGCATATAAATTTTCGCAAGCATTGCTTTTGCTGCACCTTTTGTAGGACGTCCAAGATTCTCAGCATCCCATTGTAAGGGTAAATCTTCGAAAGCTTCATTGAGGTCTAATTCGGCTTGGCTGTAGATCTCCTGCTGAGTGGATTGCATCGGCAGATCATCTGGCTTTGAAGGCTCCAAAATAATAGGCGCATTCTCCCAAAGTAAGCCCACATAGTAATAATTCAACGCCCTTAAAAACTTAGCTTCTGCTAATATAGATTGCTTTCTTGCCGCATCATCAAACTCTATATCCGGCACATTTGCTAATACTTGATTGGCTCTAAAAATGGCTTTATAGGTATCTCTCCACGTCACACCATTGCCCTCCCAAAAATTATAGTTGATATAATTAAAACGTGTCCAGTCTGCTAATTCTATCCACGGGCTTTGGCTGAAACCTTCATCTGAAGTTAAATCGAGTCTAAAAGACATCCATCTAGACCATAAGCCATCCTTATAAGACATTGCATAAATAGCATTAACACCTAACTCTGCATCATTCGGCGTCACCCAAAATTGATCTGTGGTCAATGCATTTGGGTTTTTAAGATCAAGCTCGTCTTCTTGGCAGGAAACTACCCCCAGAAGCGAACAGGTTACTGTAAGTATTGTTAGTATTTTTCTCATTTTATTACTGTTTTATTTAGAAACCAAATTCTACTCCTAATGAATAAGTTTGTACGTTAGGATAGGAACCTAAGTCTACACCTCGTTGAAAAATATTACTGTTGCTGAACTCAGGATCTAGACCTTCATATCCCGTGATCGTGATTATATTTTGAGCAGAAAGGCTCAAACGAACTTTTGAAAATCCTATTTTGTCAAGAGTATTTTGAGGCAAACTATATCCTAATCCGATATATTTTAAGCGGGCAAAACTTCCATCCTCTAACCATCTATCACTATCTGCCCGTGAATTGAGCGTTGTTCCTTTTACAATCCTAGGAAAATCGGTGTTTGGATTTTCTGGAGTCCAAGGTTGTACACCGGCCCGGTAATTACTATCGTCATCAAAACGATCTACTATACTGCGATATCCGTTGTAAACGGTAGCCCCGAAAGAACCAATCCAGTTCATTGAGAAATCAAAATCCTTATACGTAACACCTGCGTTGAAGCCCATCTCAAAATCTGGCCACGGGCTTGCTACAATTGATTTGTCTTCATTAGTAATTTCACCATCATCATTAAAATCAACGAAACGTATATCTCCTGGTACAGCTCCTGGCTGAATAACCTCTCCTTCAGAATTCGTATAATTGTTTATTTCGTCTTGACTCTGAAACAAGCCGTCAGTTTGCAATACATACCACATACCCACAGGACCGCCTGCTCTGGTTATAGTATTTCCTTGAATACTTTCATTTAAACCATTCCCTAGTTTAACCAACTTATTGTTAAGTTTCGTGAAGTTTAAAGAAGCATTGAAACTTAAATCATTATTGATGACTTTGTTATAGGCTATATTCAATTCAAAACCTTTGTTCTCAACGGTTGCTGCATTTGCAATAGGGTTTCCACCATCATTACCTGTCGATAATAAAATTGGAAAACCAAACAGCACATTTTCGGTCTTTGCAATAAAGTAATCTGCTGTTATTTGAAGTTTATTTTTAAATAAGGCTAGATCCAAACCTAGATTGGTCTGTTTTAAGGTCTCCCACTGCAGTTCTGAATTAGCAAGTCTGACCTGTGTAGCGGATGGGGTCAAGTTCTGACCTGTACCTAAAACTATCGCACCAAAGGTGTTTATAAATCCTTGATACTCATAATTGCCTATGTTCCCACTCCCTAACTCTCCATAACTTGCACGTAGTTTCAAGTCACTAATGGATTCTATATTAAAAAAAGATTCGTTACTCAAACGCCAGGCTAACGAGAGTGACGGAAAATTAGACCATTTATTAGCATCACTAAAGCGTGAGGAGCCATCTCTTCTGAATACTGCATTCAATAAATACCGGTCGTCATAATTGTATTCCAATCTTCCTAAGTAAGAAAGTAAGGAAGCTTCATTTCTAAATCCACCTACTTGTGCTTGATCCCCTAAATCTAAAACGTCAAAGTATTCTCCAGTATTCGGGTTGACAAGCAAATTTCTCTTTAATCCATTTATTTGTTCGTAGCTATCCTTCTGATACGTCGTACCTGCTAGAACTGTAAGACCGTGCTTCCCAAAATCGTGGGTAAAAGTCAACGTATTTTCTAATAATTTCGTTTGGGATTGGGCCCTGTTTTGATTGGTAAATGATGCCTCATAAGGTTGATTCAACGTCCAGCTACCTTCTTTTCTCAAATATTTGAAATTGTCAAAACTAGTCTCATAGCCAAAACTCGCTCGATACTTTAAAAAAGGAAAGGGATTGAGCTCCGCCCATACGTTACCTCGAATTCTAAAGTTTTGTATCGATTGATCAATAAGATTTGAAATGGCCACTGGATTCGCAGCAAAAGTATTTGCGACTCCAGATTTACCATAACCATATCCACCTGGATTATCTTCATCATATACTGGAATAGTAGGAAATAATCTTACTACATCAATAAATGGATTTCCACGTAACGCTTCCGGTCCACCTATTTCATTATTTTTAGAGTTAGAAAGCGCTAGATTCTCACCAATACTAAAAATTCCCTTGGTACCACTACTGTTTACCCTAAAGGATACTCGATCAAATTTTGTACCTATTACAGTTCCTTTATTACCAAAATAATTACCAGACATAAAGTAAGAGGAGTTTTCTCCACCGCCAGAAAAACTTACATTCTGATCTTGAATGAGGCCTGTACGGAATACTTCTTCCTGCCAATCTGTGTTTACATCTAGGTTTAAATCTTGCCTAGGAATACCAGCATTATCATAAGCCATATTGTTTAAACGAACAAACTCTTCTTGCCCGGCTAAATCATATCGAGGAACCTCAGTTACACTCCATTTTGAGCTCACTGAAACTTGCAAGGGCCCCTGTTTACCCTTTTTAGTAGTAATAATTATTACCCCGTTTGCCGCTCGTGAACCATAGATTGCAGCTGCAGCTGCATCCTTAAGGATTTGAATAGACTCAATATCATTAGGGTTAAAATCACGGTTGGCCGTGGTCACTAATCCATCTATCACGTATAGCGGATTGGCATTTTGAAGATTTTTTAAGCCACGAATTTCAATTTTGGCCTCTTGCCCTGGTTGACCACCACCACGCACATTAACCCCAGTCGCCAAACCTTGTAAACTTTCAGCTACCGTAGTTGTTTGTCTTTTCTGAATTTGGTCAGATTTAACCACCGATATAGCACTGGTAAGATCTTTTTTATCTTGGGTACCATACCCCACTACAACGATTTCGTCTAAAGTTGCAACATCTTCTTGCAATTGAACATCAACTACTTTTTGATCTCCAACCGGAACTTCTAATGTTTTAAACCCAACATAGCTGAACACCAATATCTGATCGCTTGCTGCTGATATGGAATAAATACCATCAAAATCAGCAGAAGTTCCCTGTGATGTTCCCTTAATCAAAATGTTTGCAAATGGAATAGGCTCTCCAGTTACAGTGGTAACAGTTCCTGTAATCTCTGTTTCTTGCGCAAACGATTGATTAAAGCAAAAAACAATGAAAGTCAGGAACAAGATCGACTTTAAATTGTTACGTAAATTAGTTCTCATAGAATTTCATTTGAAATTTTAGTTTTAGTTAATTGAGACGATTTAATGAAGTTTCCAAATATTAGACACCCTTAAAACCAAAAAAGCTTATTGTCTTATTTTAACAATACCTTACTTTTTAATATTCAATTCTATTAATACTTCAATAGAAAAGGCGTTATTTTATCATTTCACCTCACTACAAAGGAGATTATTTTAATTTGAAAGCTCATTGAATTGGTGTTTCAATCTTTCGACGCTTCTGTTCATCTTTAAGAAAAAGTTAAGTTTTAGGCGTTTTGAAACAAATCGTCGAAGTATAGGACGGAAGTATTAATTCAATTCATGTTTTAATCACGTGCTTTGTATTTATGAAATTCTGGTTTTCCATAATTACAATTTTGTTGGTCGTCAATATCTATTGTCAAAGTCCCAATTTTCATCATTATAGAGTGGAAGATGGCTTATCCCATAATTCGGTGATTAGTATGTTGCAAGATCATCGAGGATTTATGTGGTTTGGCACTAAAGATGGACTCAATAGGTTTGATGGATACAGCTATAAAATTTTTCAGCATAACCCAAATGATTCCAGTAGTATAGGAAGCAATTTTATTCGTTGTCTATATGAGTTTGACAACACCCTATGGGTAGGCACAGATACCGGTCTTTTTAAATACCACGAACAAACCGAATCGTTTAGTCTCTTAAATAGTACAAAAGATCAACCTATTCTTGACATCACCCACGATAATAAAGGAAACATCTGGTATATAGCCTCAGGAAATTTATATAAGAAATCTCTTATTGATAATTCTGAAGAAGTTTTTAAAGAGGCCAATTTCTCATTTATTTCCAAAAGTGAAAAGGGCAAAATCTTCGTTTCAAGTTTTGAGCAGATATACACCTATGTTGAAGATACCAATTCTTTACAGCAACTTTATCTGGGTTTTAACTCTAGTGGAAACGTAAACATTACCGAAATCGCAGCAGACGTTGCTGATGACACCTTATATATAGGCACTAAAGATAACGGGGTACTGACGCATACTCTCGTGAATAACCACACTACAAGTTTATTTTCAGAGAAAGAAAATCCATTATTTGTCAGAAAATTTCTAAGGAAAAATAAATACGAACTATGGATTGCAAGCGAATCTGGAATTTTCATTTACAATCTTAAAACTAAAGTTTTAGACAACTTTAAAAAAAATTACAACAATCCCTACTCAATATCTGATAATGCCATTTACTGTTTAGTTCTTGACCAAGAAGATGGGGTTTGGATAGGCACTTACTTTGGTGGTGTAAATTATTTCCCAAAAGAATACACCCCTATTAAACGTTACTTTCCACGAGTGGGTGAAAACTCTATTAGTGGCAATGCTGTCAGGGAAATTCAAAAGGATAAGTACGGTAATTTGTGGATTGGAACTGAAGATGCAGGTTTAAACCGCCTGAACCCTCAAACAGAAATATTTAAAAATTATGCTTCAGTAAAAAATAAAGGCCCCATTGCTCATTATAATATTCATGGGCTACTAGCTCGCAATGATGAATTGTGGATAGGTACATTTGAACACGGTCTCGATGTGATTAATATCAAGACTGGAAAATTAATCAAGCATTATGGCTCTGGGAAAAATGGCGAGGGGTTACGCAGTGACTTTATACTCTATATTTTTGAAGCCAAAAACAAAGATCTTTATGTGCTAACCTCTGCGGGAATTCATCGATTTCAAGAAGATTTAAATGAATTTGAAGTTGTAACAGCTTTTCCCGAAGCCTATCATTACACCTATCTAATTGAAGATCATCAAGGGGTTTTGTGGGCGGGAACTTATTGGGATGGTTTGTACTATTACAATCCTAAGAGCGGGGAAAAAGGCTTTTTTAAATACAACAGTAAAGATCCGAACAGTATTAGTACTAATGTCATTAATGGTATTTTTGAAGACTCAGAAAACCGCCTATGGGTGACCACAGAAAACGGACTAAATAAATACAATCCTGAGCAGAAAAATTTTAGAAGAATAACCAAAAGTGATGGACTCCCAAGCAATGTAACTTATTCCATTCTTGAAGATCAAAATAAAGATTTATGGATTAGCACTTCCAGCGGTCTAGTAGAATTCAATCCTGTTAATGAGAAGATTAAAGTTTTTACTAAATCGAATGGTTTATTAAGTGACCAGTTTAATTACAGTTCAGCATTTAAAGACGAATCAGGTGTCATGTATTTTGGTAGCGTTAACGGTCTGGTCAGCTTTAACCCTGATACCTTTATTAAAAACACATATCAGCCACCCATATATATCACTGATATTCAAATTAACAACAAAGAAGTAAGTGTCAAGAATGCTAATTCACCTCTAAATAAATCAATTTCCTTTTCAAGTAAATTGAGTCTTACTCATAAACAATCCACATTTAAACTTGAATTTGCTACTCTGAGTTATACCGCACCTGAGATGACCAAATATTGGTATAAACTAGAAGGTCTTAACGATAACTGGATAAGCCTGGGTAAAAATCACGAGGTCAATTTCACTCAACTTCCCCCCGGCACATATTTATTTAAAGTTAAAGCATTAAATAGCCACGGTGTTTGGAGTACCAATGACGATTTTCTAGAAATTGAGATAACACCTCCATTTTTTGCCAGTAGAACCGCATACTCCTTATATATTCTCTTGTTTATTGTTATAGCATTTTTATCGCTTCAATACTATCACCGCTATACTAAGGATAAAAATAATAGCAGAATACGTCAGCTGGAAAATGCTAAAGAAAAAGAAATCTATCAGGCAAAAATTGAATTTTTCACCAATATTGCTCACGAAATACGCACACCGCTGACCCTGATAAAGAGCCCCTTAGAAAAGCTCTTAAAAAGCTCTTATAAGTCCCCCGAAATACCCAAAAATTTGGGTATTATGGAGAAAAATACCTCAAGACTTTTAAACCTTGTAAATGAATTGCTCGATTTTAGAAAAACGGAAATGCAGCATGTAAAACTGAATTTCGTAGAGGTCAACATCAATGAGATCCTTGAAGAAACGTATGTACGTTTCAGTCAGATGATTCAAGAAAAACAACTCGAGTTTTCACTTTTAAAAACAGAAGAACCTATCTACGTATTTGTAGATGAAGAAGCCATCAAAAAAATATTGAGCAACCTTTTTAACAATGCTATTAAATACTCTAAGAGCAAAGTCTCAATCAATCTCAAATCAATAGAATCAGACTTTCTAATAACGATACAAAACGACGGAAAATTAATTCCAACGGAGCTTCAAAAACGAATCTTCGAACCTTTTTACCGCGTTCCAGGAGATCGCCTTAATCTAGGCACAGGAATAGGTTTGTCACTCGCTCATTCGTTGACCGAGCTCCACCACGGTAGCTTATATTTTGAATCTCAGAATAAAATGAACACGTTCATCTTACAAATGCCTGTTCATCAACCTGAAGGTTTAAAAAATGTGCACAAACACTCTGACGCTATAGATACTTATCCAGCTATACACAGCACACCGAATATTAATAAAAATGTTCCGACTATTTTAGTTGCTGAAGACAACCATGAGCTTGCTGATTTTATGTTTTCAGAATTGTCCTCTATTTATAATGTGATTATAGCTGGGAATGGTCAGAAAGCGTTAGACTATATTTCGAATTATGAAATTCAACTTGTAATTAGTGATGTGATGATGCCTATTTTGAATGGAATCGAATTATGTCGATTTATCAAAGAAGACATTAAAACTAGTCACATTCCTGTAATCTTATTAACTGCTAAAAGTGCTTTAAACGCAAAAATTGAAGGCTTAGAATCAGGTGCAGATGCCTACATTTCAAAACCATTTTCAATGGATCATGTTTTAGTACAAATCTCGAATCTTCTCGAAAATAGAAGAACGATCTTAGGGCATTATAGTAGTTCACCTCTAGCCCATTTGAAGTCCTTGTCAAGCTCTGGCTCAGACCAAGATTTTCTTTCTAAATTGGATACGGTAATTTCACAAAACTTAGAAGATCCTCATCTTAACGTAGAGTCATTAGCTAGCCTCATGAATATGAGCCGATCAACATTATATCGAAAAATTAAAGAAATATCTGAACTATCCCCAAACGAACTTATAAACGTAAGTAGACTCAGAAAAGCCGCATTTTTATTGAAAACATCAAACAAGAAAATTTTTGAAATTTCTGAGGAGGTTGGTTATAAATCACAAACCAACTTTGGACGTAATTTTCAAAAGCACTTTGGAATGCCACCGTCTGAATTTTTAAAGAAAGTTGATTGACTTTAGATATTTAAAGCGATTCATAGAAAGGTAGACATTGAGTAGTTTTCCTATTCTCCAGGTATTTTAAGGCAAACCTTATATTTAATCTTTAAATATGTCTTGATTTTTGATCCTAGCCACCATAAATTAGAACTTTTATTGAACCTAATATTCTTTAGGTGACCTAGGTCAATTATTCGTGTATGATAAGTATAGGTTTAGAGCAGCCTCTCCACTTTATAAATATTTATCCTTCCTCAGAATTGATCACTATCTAAATGCAGCGCTAGAAAACTTTCACGAGAATCATACTATGTAATCTCACATAATGATCCTCTTGTATTCCTATTTATAAAAATATCATAGAAGTAGATTAAACCAACTTTTTCTATTCCGCTACTTTGTAAATCTTAGGTTAATCTTTTCACTAAAACCATTTACTATTTAAGTTTTAGATAAAATTAAGTTAATACAATTGAATCAAATAAGCCCTTCTTTTGTCTTCAAATAGAATTCTAACTTCCTAAAGCCCCTAGTATACGACACATTATTTTGAATTAGCCCAAAAATTTAAAGCCCGTTTCTGTTGCACCAGAAACGGGTCATTAAAATTAAAACTACAGTACAAATCCATAGTTCTATTCTGATGAAAAACAAATTACTCCAATTTTTTGAATTGCCTGCCCTTGTGCCCAAATTTTTGGTCACGATTACTTTATTACTCTACTGCTCAACCAATATTAATGCTGCCAACGTTCCATTAAACACAAACATCGATCAGCAAAAATTAACAGGAACGGTTCTTGACAATACAGGAATGCCTTTGCCGGGCGCTTCTATTATGGAAGTAAATACCACCAATGGGGCCTCCTCTGATTTTGATGGTAACTTTGAACTTAATGTTTCTCAATTACCTGCGGTAATTAAAATTTCCTATATAGGATTTACCACTCAGGAAATCACCATTGAATCTTTGGCCCCGCTCCAAGTTCAATTACAAGCAGATAATAATGCACTTGATGAAGTGGTTGTCGTAGGTTATGGTGAAACCAGCCGAGAAAAACTTTCTACTGCAGTTAGCACGGTCAACACTGAAAATTTAGAACAGAGACCCGTAGCCGACGTTACCTCAAGTCTTCAGGGTCTAAGTCCCGGACTTAATGTTACTCAAAGTACCGGTAAGATAGGTGCAGAACCTCGTATTAACATCAGAGGTTTTACCTCTATTAATGGCGGAACACCACTGATTCTTATTGATGGTATAGAAGGAAGCTTGAGCAACCTCAATCCAAGTGATGTTGAATCAATCAGTGTTTTAAAAGATGCCGGAGCTGCCGCGATCTATGGAGCGCGAGGTTCCTTTGGTGTGGTCTTAGTTACCACTAAAAATGCGGATAAAGGTAATGTTCAAGTGAATCTGGGAGTGACCACAGCTATTAACTCCCCAACGATGAACACCGATTTTCTTACCGATCCCTTTAAAGCAGTTTCCATCGTGGATGAAGCTTTTAGAAATAATAGTGGAGCGTCTTATACCGGTTATACGGAAGAAGATATGCAGGCGCTTTATGAAGTTTCCCAAGACCCTTCTCTAGCCCGTGTAATTATTGACCAGCGCAATGGGCGTGATCAATATGTGCACTACGGCTATACGGACTGGTGGAATACTTTTTTCAGAAAGACCTATCCAACACAAATTTATAATGCTTCTGTTTCTGGAGGTTCTGAAAAAATCAAAGCCTATTTCTCCTATCGTAATTTTCAATCTCAAGGAATCCTGAAAGTTCAGGACGACTATTACGATAAGTACAATCTACGTGGCAAAATTGATATCAAAGCCACAGACTGGTTATCGTTCTCTAACAATATGCAGTACAACAGCTCAGAAGATCTGGAGCACAGTGGCAGCCAATATGGAAACTACAGCAACCTTTGGGGAAGTTTAATATGGGTGCACGCACTGCCTTCCTATGTTCCTGTAAATCCTGATGGAGGTGCCTTATGGCGTACGGAACTGAATAACTATACGATTGGTGACGGTGTGTATGCCGGACTATTACAAGGAACCACTAAACAGCAAACCAATAATAATGAGTTTAGTAACATAGCTTCCGTAGAACTTAAACCCATCAAAGGGGTAACCTTAAATGCAAACTATGCTATCAGACGTAATGAGTATAGCAGGTTTCAACGCTCTACCCGTATCCCCTACTCGATTTATCCTGAACAATTGGATCTAATGGGAAATGATTACCTTAATGAATATCGCACTGAAAGTAAATACGATGCGCTCAACGTGTATGGGGAGTACAAAGGTTATTTTGGAGATCATAATGTAAAAGCTACTATTGGTTTCAACCAAGAAACGTTCATGACCAAGAGCATCAACGCTAGTAAGCAGAATTTAATTTCAAATGACTTAAACTCCTTAGGACTGGCAACATCGAATCCTACTACCTCTGGTAGTGCATCAGAGTGGGCGCTTCAAGGTTTATTTTATAGACTGTCCTATGATTATAAAGATAAATATGTAGCTGAGTTTAATGGTAGATATGATGCAACATCACGGTTTCCATCTGCCTATCGATGGGGATTTTTCCCATCCTTTTCAGGGGCTTGGTTAGCAAACAAAGAGCAATTTATTGAAAATGCCACAGGAGAAACCTTTGATCTGCTGAAATTCCGTGCTTCATATGGTTCTCTAGGAAATCAAAACATAAGCAATTATGCTTATTTCCCGACTTTGCCTAATGGGTTATATAATTACGTTCTTAATGGAAGTCGTTTAAACTATATCGAATCTCCAGCCTTAAACCCTAGCGAGATCACCTGGGAAAAAGTAAGTACGCTTGACTTTGGGGTTGATGTAGGGGTTTTCAACAACCACTTATCTGCTTCTTTTGATTGGTTTCAACGAGATACCGAAGGAATGCTTTCACCCGGGGCAACACTACCTAGTGTTTTAGGTACTGCTTCTCCTTTAGAAAATGCTGCCGATTTAAGAACCAAAGGATTCGAACTTTCAGTGAGCTATAATGACTATTTTGAATTAGCTGAAGATACGTTCAGCTGGTCAGTTACTGCGAACCTTTCCAACTCAAAAACCAAAATAACCAACTTTGATAATCCTAACCGTAGTCTGGTAGACTTTTATGAAGGGATGAGCATCGGGGAACTTTGGGGATATCGCATAGATGGACTTTTTCAAACCGAAGAAGAGATTGCCAATCACGCAGACCAGAGTTTTGTTTCCAATAGAATCACTTCCGGAGGAGGGCTACAACCTGGCGATGTAAAATACAGAGACCTTGATGGTGATGGCTATATAGGAGAAGGTGAAAATACCGTGGACAATCCTGGAGACCGTGAAATTATCGGGAATTCTGCTCCGCAATATTTATACAGCTTTTTGGCTAATGCAAATTGGAAAGGCTTTGATTTTTCTGTGTTCTTTCAGGGTGTAGGGAAACAAGATTGGTATCCTAATTCAGACTCTCGAATGTTTTGGGGACCTTACAATAGACCCTATAATTCTTATATCAGAAAAGATATGGTAGACGATATGTGGAGCCCAGAAAATACTGATGCTTACTATCCCCGAAATTACGGTTATATCGCGCTTGGTGGTTCCTTAGAAAAGGTAAATGATCGCTACTTGCAAAGCGTGGCCTATCTCAGACTTAAAAATCTGACCTTAGGCTATACACTTCCTGACGGACTGATATCAAAAACCGCTGCGACGAAACTGCGTATCTACTTTAGTGGCGAAAACCTTCTGACCTTTTCTAAACTGACCGATTATATCGATCCGGAAGCCGCAAGTGCTTCTGTGAATTTAAACAGTCCGTCTACCTCCGCAAATCGAGGAACAGCTCAAACCAATCCATTTTCAGAAACCTATTCTTTAGGCTTATCTCTTAAATTTTAAAAAACATCCTTATGAAAGTTAAACATATACTTGCCGGTTTGCTTGTTGCAACCAGCATCAGTTCGTGCAGTGATGATTTTTTAGACAAGCAACCGCTATCTGAAATTACTGCTGAAACCTTTTTCAATACCGCTAGTGACCTTCAACTGTACACCAACGGGTTTTACCGGATGTGGCCCAGTACTTCCATCTACAACGGAGAAGCGAGTACAGACAATATTATACAAACCGAATTGAGTGAAGAAATGCGTGGCGCAAGGCTTGTACCTACAACCGGAGGCGGTTGGAATTGGGAATATTTGCGTGACATCAATTTTTTTCTACAGGAATACGAAAAATCTGATGATGAAGCGGCTAAAGCCCATTATGGAGGGGTAGCTCGCTTTTTTAGAGCACGGTTTTACTTCGATAAGTTCCAACGCTTTGGTGCTTTACCCTGGTATGACGCTCCCATAGCTCCAGACGATACTGAAGCACTAACCAAACCTAGAGATTCAAGACAGTATGTTGTTGATAAAATGCTTGAAGATCTAGACTGGGCTATTGAAAACCTCAATGAAGAGCAAAATACATATGAAGTGACTAAGTATACGGCTTTGGCTTTAAAATCAAGGATTGGACTTTATGAGGGAACTTACGAGAAATACAGAGGGATTGACGGTTATGAAAAATACCTAGAAGCCTCTGTAGCTGCATCAACTGCATTGATTGAAGATTCTCCTTATCAGATTTACAGCACAGGAAATCCGGAACAAGATTATCTAGAGCTTTTTAATTCACATGATGCCAATGAAACTGAAGTGATCTTAGCCCGTGCGTATTCGGAAGATCTTAATATTGGTCATAATGTAAATTACTACACCACGACAAGTTCGTATGGTCGTCCAGGTATGCCGAAAGATCTGGTAAATAGCTATCTGAATGCGGATGGAACGCGTTTTACAGATAGAGCAGGCTATAATCAACTGTCCTTTACTGAAGAAGTTCAAAATCGAGACCCTCGTTTAGCACAGACGATACGCACTCCGGGATATACCCGAAAAGGACAAAGTATCGAGTTGGCTCCTAATCTTGGAGCTACAGTTACCGGTTATCAAATCATAAAGTATGTGACCGAGCCGGTTTATGATACCAATGGGCAGTCTATTACTGATCTTCCTATCTATCGTTTTGGAGAAGTGCTCTTGAATTATGCAGAAGCTAAAGCTGAATTAGGAACCCTATCTCAAGAAGATCTCAATAACTCCATCAATTTACTAAGACAACGCGTTGGTATGCCTGATTTGAATCTAGATACAGCAAATGCAGCACCAGATTCGTTTATGGCAGCTCAGTATCCCGGTGTAACCGGAGCAAATACTGGTGTTATTTTAGAAATAAGACGAGAGCGACGCATTGAATTGTATATGGAAAACTTCAGATGGGATGATGTGGTGCGCTGGAAAGCCGGCCAAACCCTTACCCAACCTATTCGAGGTTTATACTTCCCCGGACCAGGTGAATATGACCTTACAGGAGATGGTGCTATTAATGTCGTGCTTTATGAAGGAGAACGACCAGCGAATCCAATAAGCGGAATTCAATATTATCGCTTAGATTCAGATTTCACCTTGGACATGAATGGATTGATTGATCCTCACCCGGATTTTAACAACAGAAGTTTTGATGAAAACAAGGATTACCTGTACCCTATACCACGCATAGAATTACAACTCAATCCTAATCTGGAACAAAACCCTGGTTGGAACTAATGAGAACACTAGTATTTATTGCATTTGCACTGCTCCTATTCAGCAGTGCAAATGCTCAGAAAAGCAAGAGGGAACTTATAATCAGTTCGTTCAATGTACGCTATAATAGTCCTGACGATGGGATCAATATATGGGAGCAGCGAAAAGACTGGCTTACCCACAGTATTCGGTTTTATCAAGCAGACCTTATTGGTACCCAAGAAGTCACCCATACCCAACTTTTGGATATGCAAGCACTCCTACCTAATTATGCGCACGTAGGTATAGGTCGCGAAGGTGCAACTCAAGGAGAGTATTCTGCGATTTTCTATAAAAAAGAGCGCTTTGAAGTCTTAGAAAGTAATACCTTTTGGCTTTCAGAAACACCAGATGTTGTTGCTTCCAAGGGTTGGGACGCTGCTTTACCCCGAATTGTAACCTGGGCTTTATTTAAAGACAAACACTCTGGAGTACGCTTCTATCACTTCAATACGCATTTTGATCACCGAGGAAAACAAGCTCGAATAGCAAGTGCAGCTTTACTTACTCAAAAAATTAAGGAAATTGCCGGAACCTCCCCAGTGTTACTTACAGGTGATTTTAATAGTTCGCCTAAAAGTGAGGCTATCGCTACCCTCTTAAGCTCCGGATTGAAAGATCCGTATCTTAATCTAGATGCAGATCAGGTCTATGGTCCCGAATACAGTGCTAATGGATGGGATGCAACAGGAAGAACCTCAGATAGTAGAATAGATTACATATTCTACTCGGGAGGGGTGCAACCCTTAACTTTACAAATTTTAGATGGACAACGCGGAGATCGCTATATCTCTGATCACTTTCCTGTGATTGCTAAAGTTGAACTTTTAGAGAACTAGTAGCTTTACCTAATGAACCCATACAACACTATGCATACAAAAATGACTAAAGGGATTATCTTCAAGATAATCCTTTTTTTATCCTCTTATCCAATGCTTTCTCAAGAGCACTCCACTACTACTTTTAAAAACTCCACCAATCAATTGAAGGTCTTAAGCTATAACATTCATCACGCGAATCCGCCGATGCATAAGGACAGTATAGACCTCTCAGCCATCATTCAAGTCATCAAAGATAGCGATGCAGATCTCGTTGCTTTACAGGAAATCGATTCCGATACGGAACGCTCGGGTTCTGGAAATCAAGCCCAAAAAATTGGAGATGCCCTAGGAATGCAGGTGTTCTTTGGTAAGTCAATAGATTTTCAAAACGGAGCCTACGGTGTTGCTATTCTTTCCCGTTTCCCTATTATAGCATCTAAGGTCTATAAACTTCCTTCAAAACCTGAAACTCACGGAGAACCTCGAGTTTTGGCGATGTCCTCGATCCAATTACCGGATGCGCAAACCATTTGGTTTGTAAGTACCCATTTAGATTCTCAGAAAGAAGATACCAACCGGATCTTACAAATAGAAGAACTATTAAATATCACTGCGAATTTAAACCAGCCTGTGCTTTTGGCAGGAGATTTTAATGCAGTAGCAAACAGCCCAGTAATTACCTCACTCGATAGCGTATTTACAAGAACCTGCTCCTCTTGTCCGCCCACAATCCCCGTAGAAAATCCGTCAAAGGCTATTGATTTTATAGCCTTTAAACCAAAGTCTTTTTTCAAGCTCAACAATCATCGCGTCATTGATGAACACTATGCATCAGATCATTTACCGGTATTCGCCAGTTTTCAATGGTAGTATGTTACGGCTTCCTCCTTCTTGCGTAAACTATTTAAATTGTAAAACTGAAACCTATCTATCAAACGAGTATTCTGAGTTATTAATCAAAAAACAGGTGAAGTCGCTTGGGTTTTGTTAATGTAAATCAGGGAATCGTAATATTCCATAAGCGGTAAGAAATACTGGTCTTTTTCAGTTTCTTTGGCATAACCAACCAACTTGGTAAGTCCCATAATACGTTTATCAAAAGACTTCTTTAGTTCTTTTTGATCTAGTATAAACGCTTCAGAACACTCAGCGAATAGATCTTCCCATAAGAGTTCGTCTTGCTGCTGCAATACTGCTGTTTCAAGCATTTCGGAATAATCCTCATCCGCATTGATCAACTTCTCCTCCATATAGGAATAGGTCCCTTCTGATGTCATTTGCCCTATTGTGTAGTAATCTTCCCCAAAGGCTGCTTTTAGATCTCTCCCCATAACACCTATTTCGTTGTCTGCTATGACTTCGTTAGCAATGTGTGCATTATGCGCCCAAACAATGATCTTATTATTAGTATCTCTAGCCAAATACGCTATTCGATCTGCCATGATTTTGTCCCGACTTTGGATGGGCATCCCATTTTTTACATGCACATAGTTGATATAGGAATTCTTCCCGTTGAACAGGAGCTCTTCAAGATCCTCATCAAGCATATTGGCGTCTTTTAAATACTTTTCGATTTGGACGATATCCTCATAGATCAAATTGTTGAACCGAAGTTCTTTCTTGCGGTTAGCTTTAGTTGATTTCGATACGTGGGTTTTAAGCTGTTGTACTTGTAGCTCCAACTGGTTATCCGGAGTATCTTTTAATCGATCGGTCAAGACTTCAAGGAAAGACCAATAGGAGTCGTCACATCCCTTGAATTCCACATCAACTGTGGCACGCTTGCTTTTGTACCATTCTATAAAGGATTTCACCTCTTCGGTCTGATAAATGGAAAACAGGTCCCTCTTGATTAAACTGTCAAGCGGTTTGGTATCCAATTCCATATTTAAACGTTCGATATTGTCATAGGGGTTTTCTAAAACCACCTGATTAAAGCCCTTTTCTTCTACTAATCTCTTCGTAAGTAAAGCTCTTAACTTGTAAAATTCTGAAGTGCCATGCGTACTTTCTCCTAAGGCTACAATGCGCTTATCTCCCACCTTTTCAATCAACGCATCCAGATCTTTACTCAATTGAGCATCTCTAGACCAATCCAGCGGACTTGAAGCTTGCTTGATCGCCTGTTGTAGCTGTTTACTATCTACTTGCGCTAAAGTTTGAACCGGTGTTTCTTCAAGGGTCTGGATGTCTTTTCCATCTATAGTCACCTTAAAATCATCAAACCAAGCCGTACCTCCTTTGCCTAAAATTCCGCCCACATAGATGTTTGCGGCGTTCGTAGGATAAGGAAGTTTTATCGAATATTCTTTCCAATCCCTAGAACCCCGCATTTGCAAGTATTGCATACTTCTAAAGGCTACTGATTTTTTACCATCAATACGTATGAGCAGCCCTACATAATTTTTGACCTTTTCATACTTGATTTTACCTGATAGTACAATGGTATCTCCGATATAATTTGCCGGTATTTGATAGGCAATGCATCCAAATTTTCCTTTTTTGTCGGATACTATTTTACCTACTGCATTGTTTGGATTTTCTCGATCCCCAACAACGGTTTTAAAATCACCCCATACGAACCAGCCTTTAGGCAAGCGCTCTTCGTTTGGATCAAAATCATTAAAATTCAGATTGTATTTTTCTTGGGAAAAAGCAGATTGAATACTGATTACTACACATAGCAGCACAAAGCAGGATCGAAAATACGGCATAATAGAATTGGTAGGTTATTACAAATCAATAGACCTCTTTCCTTATGAGAAGTTGCATATTAGGTATTTATCAATCCTTTTAAATTATATCTATAAACTTCCAGCTACTAAAGGATTCTATAGTACTACATTCTCCTCTCTTACTACTATGGTATTTTCTGCAAGAAACAACTCTTCTTTGTTTACTCTAGTACTAAAGACTATTTTTTTAAATAAGCGCCCGTAGTCTTTACTTTGAAAGTCTTTATTTAAACCCCGCAAACTGAAATCATAAAAATGATCATCTTTTAAATAGATCAAATTGTGTATGCGGTACGTTTTCTTATCATCTTCGATAAGGACATTTAGATAATAAAAATGAGCTCCCGTGTCCAAGTGTACCTTTGTTAAACTATACTCGTAATCACCATAATCCCTCTTCAAGTTTGAAAATACTGCTTTAATGTATTCTTCAGTAGTTCTTAAGTCTTTTGCGGGATTTAAAATAAGCGCATAATATGATTTAGAACTTTGAGGGTTTAAGAGCACCAAAGCGTTTATCCTTTTATTTTGTGTAACGTTTAGCGTATCAGGGATTTTAAAGGATATACTATCACTTTGAACTTCTTTAAATAACCCTGTATCAATTGCACTAGACTGATTTTGATTTTGATCTAAACAAGAGTGATATATAACTAGGATAAGTATTAATGGAAGTATGATTTTTTTCATGTTTTCTTTAAAAATAAGCTGTTGATTACACTTCATTCGGAACCTAAACCAACTTTTACAATTAACCCAACGTGTAGTTTATCAAGGGATAATTTTTAATAGTATTAAGGCTGGATAAAACTAGGACCTTTTGTGTACAATCATTTTAAAACGGTTTAAAGATAATTAACTCACGCCATTGTATATAAGCTGTATGCTACTTAGTGAGTGCCAAAGCCTCACCCTACGGGTATACAAGTACCCTCAGATTCTATTTAAAATTCTAGATTGAAAATTCAACATTGTTTATTTTATATGCCTCACAAAAAAGCTCTTGTTTTCTAAGTGTAGATGAACACGCCGTTGTATATGCTTCCTGCATTTGGTGAGTGCCCGCGACCTCACTTTACGGGTGTACAAGCACCCTCTGATCATAAAGTCAATCAATAGGTTTAGTCAATGACTAATTCAATTCCCGCTTTTTTAGCTTTGTATTCTATTTTTTTAGTGAGTTCGTAATAGTTCCAGTTTCTTAGGACAAATTGATTTTCTTTGGCAGCTTCGATCTTGTCTTCCTGATGGAGCAAGATCAAGGTGCCGGCTTGATGTTTGACACAAAAGTCTATGAGTCTTCTGCTGTATACGTGTAAGCGCTGATTGACATACTTGGTTTCTTTGTCCTTATATTTTTCTACCGCCTTAAGTTTGCGGGTGCGGCCGTGACCGCCGCGAGAATTGACGGTTCCGGCCAGGGCACGCTTCCGCGCGGCTTGGATGGCTAGTCGTCGATACAAAAATTCTTCTTTGTTCCCGATGTTTAAACGATTACCACCTACCTTGACGCTGATGGGGTGCTCCAGCGACAAGGAAGCTTCTGCAATCACCTCCGGTTTTAATGCGTGCTGCTCTTGCTCGATATCAAATACCGCCAACCAAAAGATCTTTGTATCGGTCAACTTGATCTCTGAGGTGCGTAGGCGCACCTCCCCTTTTACCGCCCGATGCAAAAGACTACGCTTATCGGAAAAATCCCTACCCAGATAGGTGCAAAAGGGAATCTGAAATAAGCGAAAACAAAAGGCATTGCGCTCGGGGTCGTGCTTGAAGCCCCACATACAGCGCGCGGGAAACGGAAAACCAATATCCCGCCTGAAGTTTTTGAGCGAGCGTTCGCCCTTCCAATATTTGGGTTTGTTTTTGTTGAAGCTACTTTCTAGGTTCCGATTGAGGTTGGATAAGATCTCCATCGGGATCTCTCCTTTAAAGCGGTCTGCAATCACCCGATAGGTGGTATTGATGCGGGAACGGTTTAGAATACCGTTTTCGTCTTTCTTTTGATCGGCCAGTTTGTACTGGATGTCTTCGGTCAAATAAAAGAACTCCTTGATCATTTCCTGGCAGTATAAATGGGTCACGATGATGTTGGCCGCTTTAAAGCAGCGGTTTTGCCATTGGTAGAGTTTGCCAATTGCCTCTTTACGCTCTTCATAGGTAGGCAAATCTACCTTGAGCTGAATTTTTCGAGTAAGGCTTAAGGTCTTATTCTTCATCATCAAGCGGATTGTAAGTGTTCGTGCTGCTGTAAGAGCTTATAGGCCGCGGTAAAGGCGCGGTGTACTTCCTTTTGAGAGATTTGGAGTTCGTTGGCGATCTGTGCAAACGAGTATTGCTGCTCACAACGAAGTGCGAGTACACGAGCTTCCTGCTCAGTCATCTGCCCTTCTCCGTTTTGCATTGGCTCAGTTTCCTGAGGTTGGAGTACATAGCCTTGATGCAAGATGTTTTTGATCTCATCGATGGTAAGCTTTAGCGTGGTACTGGCTTCTTTGATGCTGATGCCCAGCTGCTCGGAGATAATTTTGTATTTAAACCCGTGTTGCAAGCAAAGCTCAATAAGGCGTTGACGTTGGCCACCCAAGAGGGGTAATACCTTGATCACCTGCTCATACTCCCTCTGCTGCTGTTGTTGGTCTTCTAAATGTATGTCTACCGCTGTAGGATCATAACCCAGCATAAAGCTTTGGTAGTTCTCCATCTTTTCTAAAGCATAACACTCCCGGTTAAACTGATTTTTAGGCCGCGCATAATACCATTTGCATTCATTGGATATGACGGTATATAGAAAATTAACCAGATGTTGTGGAGACTCGATGCTTTCGCGTTTTTCCCATAGGGTGAGAAAAGTGTCCTGTACCAAGGTTTCTACTACAAATACGTCTTTAATGAGACTCCGTCCCATCCAATAGATCTGCCGGTGGTATTGGGTATAAATGGCCTTCAAGGCCACAGGGCAGCCGTGTTTGAACCCTGTGTAGTGTTTGTCTGCTGCAGTTCGTTTCATTCTTAACCCGTTTTAATTCTTACATAAGCATTTATTTAAGGGTTTTTTTGGCTTGCTTGTAGGCATAGGGGTACCCGGCAAGTTGCCAATTTCGAAATTGGGGTGTGGCTGCTCGCCTTCATTAAGGAAGAAACACGGCTTGAATGTTGAGATGTTCTGAGAATAAAGAAAAGGCGCAGGTCTCAACTTATCGAATCGTGGCACTGGTATACCTGTACACAATAAGTGAGAGCCCACGCCCGGGTCGTGAGCATCCCTGCTTATCCTCTCGTGTACTAAAAATTACCAGTTTTCGATTCGAGATTCAAAGCGAATGCTTCTAATATGTTACTTAAAGAAGTTTCGCAAATATATAATTATGAGGTAAATATAAACAAATATTTGAATGTAGTCTCATAAGACTACAGTTTTTATGTTAAGATTCTTCACTTTCATAGCTAATTACCAGTTTGATATGAATGAAGATCAAAAAAGACGCCTTCTCATAGAGTTTGGAAAAATTGTCAAATTTCACCGAACCGAAAAGTTAAAAATCAGTTTAAGAGACCTTGCTAAGAAATGTGATGTAGAACATAGCGCAATTGGTAAAATTGAAAAAGGTGAAATAAAAATTCAATTACCAACTGTTTTTGAACTTGCCAAAGGCTTAGAGATTCATCCTAGAGATTTGTTTGATTTTGATTTCCCACTGGAGGAAACAGGTAATTAATCTTATAGTACTTTCATAACCTCCTCATACTGTATCCATACTCTATCTATGCTTTATCTAGGGCTTATCCACGGGTGAACCTAGGAGTTGACCCGTCCTGAAATAGCTATACAGATTAATTAATAAATCCTAATATAACTATACAAAGCTACTTTTTAATCCTAAATAAACTATACAGACAGAACTTGAGGATTAAAATTTCTTTTATAGTTTTTCCATCTTTTGTTTAAGCTACCCGATGTAAGATGTGCCTGTTCTGGAGTTAGGTAATCACAACTCGCATGAGGTCTTAACTCATTATAATTCTTGATACTTTTTGCTATTAGCGCTTTAGTATTCTCAAAACCTAATACACTTGAATATAGATTGAACTCTGATTTGATAATACCATTTATTCTTTCAGCCAATGCATTTTCGTAAGGATCTCCATTTTCAGTCATGCTAATGGCAATGTTATTTTGTAGCAACAAATCAACATACTTATGCGAACAATATTGAGATCCTCTGTCAGAATGATGGATTAGAGGTTGATCATATAATCGGTTATCTAGAGCCATCTTTAAAGCATCTAAACATCCTTCTGCAGAAAGATCCTGACGGAAGCTAAACCCCATTATCCTTCTGGAGTAGGCATCTGTTATTAAACTTAAATATCCCCACTGATTTACTAGTCTCACGTAAGTAATATCGCTTACCCAGACCTGCTCAGGCCTTATTATCACTAACTCTTTGATTAAATTAGTGTACTTCTTCATCCAATGTCTAGAATCGGTGGTTGTTATCCTTCGCTTGCGTTGGCGAACCAACAACTTATGCTCTGCCAATAGATCAAACAGATAATCCCTACCCAGTTGAATTTGGTGAGAGGATAGTTTATTCTGAAGCATATAATGCAGTTTTCGGGTACCTAGCCGTGGCAGTTCTTTTCTGATTGAAGCAACTTCCTGAAGAATGACATCTTCTTTAACCAGGCAATCTTCCTTGCGCCATAATGAATCATAGTATGCGTGTCTTGTTTTGCCAAACAGCCGGCATAAAACAGCTATCCCTAATTGTGGGAAGTCTTGCTTCATTTTTAAAACTGTTTGGCACCAGACTTTTTTCGGATATCAATCTTGAGCTGTTCTTCAGCTACATCAATAAGGGTGTTTAATGCTGTTATTTTTAGCTCAGCTTCTTTTAAAGCTTTCTGCAAGTCTTCCTTTTCAAAATCTTTTTCGGGTGGTTCATTTTTGTTGACCATTGGAGGAATGTTTTCTCTGTGAACTTCTACTTTCTCCAATTTATGTTTAAATATCCAATTCCGGATGATTTTCTCCGTCTTGATATTGTACATGATCTTAGCCTCTCTGACCGTTAAACGGCCTTGATCGATTGCAGTAACAATAGTGCGCTTCTGCAGATTTGTATAGCTTTTACGCTTAAGATTTTGCTGATATTCTAAAGAGCCGAAATCGCGCATCCAACCATCTAAAGTTGCTCTACCTAATCCGTAAATACGATTAGCTTCTTTTCGAGGCAGTCCATTTTCAACTTCTTTGACAACTTTGGCTATTAAACGCTTGTCATAGCGACTTTGCTTGTTCTCTCGAACTGCATAAACTTCTTGTTTATCATTTTCCATACACTTTCGAATTGTGTATAGCTATTTCAGGACAAGACAAGTTGCAGGATATCTCTATCTGAGGGTCGTTTAGTCCTGATGGGGCTATACAACTTCAGGTTTTAGTCCTGAATGCGCTATACGTTTACATTAGATTGTAATTTTATAAACTACTTGTAAACCAAATATCTATTTTTATGACCAATGGAAAAGTCAAATCGAATCTACAGAAACAAAAAGTGCAGGAATTTTGGACTGTGAAGAAATTATTTCAGAGTTTTTAAAACAGGACGAATTTGGTTGTGCATTTGAACATTTAACTTACTTGATATCTGAAACAGAAACTAATTTAACAACTGAACAATCAAATAGAATTAAGCAGTTAAACCGTAAATTGAATTCATAATATAATTGCAAATGAGTTGGAACATTGTACTTTTTAATTCAAAACAGAAAATAGTATCCGTTGCGGAACTTGACAAAAACCAACTCGAGCCAACTGATTTTAGCGGAATTTTGGAAAGCTCATTTGACCGAATAAAAAAAGACAATAATCACAGAGAACTAATTGGTCGTGATTTTACGATTGAATTCTTTGGCGATAATGCGAATTCAAGCAATTTAATGCTTTCGTTGTACGGAGAAAACGCAATTTATGCCTTGATTGAAGTATCGAAAAAGTATCATTGGCAGATTTATGACACTGGAACCGATGCAATGGTCGATTTGATAAACCCCACCAAGAACGGTTTTAATAATCATAAGAGATATGTTGAACAGCTATTAAAAAATAAATAAAAACATCTCAACACCTTATCTTAGGAAAAGCCTTAGTCCAGCTCTTTAAAGTTCGTAATTATCCAAAAGCTATGAGAACTAATCAGTAAATTCCTCGAGGTACAGTCCCTATTTTAACTTGAAAAAAAATGATACGAAAAACGATTGTGAGCAATGAAGATTTAAGAGAAGAAATTGAATTGGGCTGGAATGGCTCGGATAGTTCTATGACTATGGATGAGCTTATTGAATCTAAAAAAACTAAATCGCGATGACCGTGTTGAATCTAACACTCCTCAAATACAGAATTCCGTAACCCATTAAATTCTCTTTTACTTAGGTTTGAGTTTATTGAGAATAATATATATTTTTAGAGTCACCCCCTATTCCGTTTAGATCATTCAAAAGAATTTACTATTTCAACCGTTTTTCTTTTTATTATCCCTTAATAAAATGATTCGCATTTTAACTACCAATGAACAAAAAAGACCTAACCGAAAGAGACATATGTACCAAGTTTATTAACCCTTCTATACAGCAAGCCGGGTGGGATATTCGCAAACAAGTGCGTGAAGAAGTCTTTTTTACAGATGGTCGAATCATTGTACAGGGCAATTTATATACGCGTGGTAAGCGTAAGCGTGCAGACTACATCTTATACCACAAGCCCAATACTCCGCTTGCTATTATTGAGGCTAAAGACAATAATAATCCTGTTGGAGCCGGGATGCAACAAGCTTTGGAATATGCTGATATTTTACAGATTCCGTTTGTGTTCACCTCTAATGGTGATTCGTTTCTTTTTCATGACAAGACCGGTTTATATGGTGACGTCGAAACCGAATTACCAATGGATCAATTTCCTTCTCCGGAATACCTATGGGAACTTTATCTGAAGTATAAAAATATTGATACTCCCGAAGCTTTAGAGGTTGTAGAGCAAGATTATTATGTAGACATCAGCGGAATGAGCCCGCGTTATTATCAGCAAAATGCGGTTAACAGAACTGTTGAGGCAATCGCCAAAAAGCAGGATCGTATTCTATTGGTTATGGCTACCGGTACCGGTAAAACCTATACTGCTTTCAACATTATCTGGAGGTTATGGAAAGGGCAGATCAAAAAGCGTATTCTTTTTCTTGCGGATAGAAATGCATTGTTGACCCAAACCAAAAATGGGGATTTCTCTCCTTTTGGAAATGAAATTATGCACATCATCAAGAATCGAAAAATCGACAAATCCTACCAGATTTATTTTGCTCTTTATCAAGGATTAACTGGTAATGAAGAATCAAAAAACGCTTACAAAGAATTCAGTAGGGACTTTTTTGATCTGGTTGTTATTGATGAGTGTCACCGGGGTAGTGCTTCAGAAGCTTCTGCTTGGAGGGAGGTTTTAGATTATTTCAGTTCGGCTACACAAATAGGTTTAACCGCTACTCCTAAAGAAACTAAAGATATTTCTAACATTGCCTATTTTGGCGAACCTGTTTACACCTACTCGCTAAAACAAGGTATTGATGATGGTTTTCTGGCTCCATACAAAGTCGTACGCATCAGTACTACCGTAGATGAGGGCTGGCGACCTACAAAAGGCTTAAAAGATAAGTACGGCAATGAAATTGAAGATCGTATTTATAACCTTAAGGATTACGACCGTACTTTGGCTATTGACGAGCGTACCCAGCTGGTGGCTCAAAAAATTACCGAATATCTTAAAGGAACCGATCGTTTTGCAAAAACCATAGTTTTCTGTACTGATATCGATCACGCCAACCGAATGCGCATTGCTCTTATAAATGAAAATGCAGATTTGGTCGCTGAGCATCAACATTATGTGGTAAAAATTACCGGTGATGATGAAGTGGGTAAACGCGAACTTGACAATTTCACCGATGTTGAAGAACGTTTCCCTGTTATTGCAACTACTTCAAAAATGCTTACTACCGGTATAGATACAAAGATGGTTAAGGTAGTAGTACTTGAAGCCAACATAGGTTCTATGACCGAATTTAAACAAATCATCGGCCGTGGTACACGAATACGGGAAGCCGAAGGTAAGGTCTATTTTACCATTATGGACTTTAGAAAAGCGACTAACCATTTTGCGGACCCTGATTTTGATGGAGAGCCGGTACAAATCTACGAACCAAAACCAGGTGAAACTGTGGTGCCACCAGACGATGAGGATACTCCAGTCATAGATGGTGATTGGCCAGATAATGATGAACCTGATTATCCTGAAGGAGAGCCACCAGATATTATAATTGATGGCGATCCTGAAAAAGTAAAAAAATATTACGTAAACAATATAAAAGTGAGTGTTGCTCACGAACGCATTCAGTACTACGGAAAGGATGGTAAGTTGATTACCGAATCCTTAAAAGATTATACCAAAGAAAACCTAAATAAACAGTTTGCTTCACTTGATGACTTTTTGCTACGCTGGAACAGCACCGAAAAGAAAGATGAATTATTCAGGGAATTAGCAGAGCATGGTGTATTATTGGAGGCCTTGCGCGAAGAGGTAGGCAAAGACTTGGACGACTTTGACCTTATTTGTCATATCGCTTTTGATCAACCACCCCTAACACGTAAGGAACGAGCTGATAACGTGCGCAAGCGCAATTACTTTGCTAAATATGCAGGTATTGCCCAACAAGTTTTAGACAGTCTTTTGGTAAAATATGAGAATGAGGGTATTACTGCTATTGAGGAAGGCTCTGTGCTTAAAGTAAAGCCTTTGAATGAATTGGGATCTCCAGTAGAATTGGTTCGTGCTTTTGGTAAACGACCTGACTTTGAGCAAGCAATCAAAGAATTAGAACAAGAAATATATAAAGACAATATAGCCTAATGAGTAACATCACTTCAAATATAAAATCCATACGCGATATTATGCGTAAAGACACCGGTGTTGACGGTGACGCACAGCGTATTTCACAAATGGTATGGATGCTTTTTATGAAGATTTTCGCAGATAAAGAAGAAGAATGGGAAATTACAATTGATAACTACGAAAGCCCTATTCCCGAAAAGCTAAAATGGCAAAACTGGGCAGCTGATGAAGAAGGATTGACCGGAGACCAGTTGATGGACTTTATCGATAATGAACTGTTTCCCGTTCTTAAAGATCTGGATATTACCATTAGCCCACAGGCTAATATCATTCGTTCAGTATTTGAGGATACTTATAATTATATGAAAAACGGAACCCTGTTCCGTCAGGTGATCAATACCATTAATCAGATTGATTTTAATAGCTCAACTGACCGGCACCTCTTCAATGATATTTACGAGACAATTTTAAAAGAGCTACAGTCTGCCGGTTCTTCTGGGGAATATTACACCCCACGCGCTGTTACCCAGTTTATGGTAGATATGATAGATCCTCAACTGGGGGAGACTATTCTAGACCCCGCTTGTGGTACAGGAGGTTTTTTGACATGTAGTATTGACCATATCCGCAAGCAGGTAAACACTCCACAAGACCGTAACAAATTACAAAACTCCATTCGTGGAATTGAGAAGAAACCACTTCCTCATTTACTGTGTACAACCAACCTTATGTTACACGGTTTTGACTTACCCGCAGTGCGTAGGGATAACTTACTGAGTAAACCCTATAGCGATTGGGGAGCAAAAGATAAAGTAGATATCATCTTGAGCAATCCCCCTTTTGGCGGTGTTGAAGAGGATGGGACGGAAACCAACTTCCCTCAAAAATTCAGAACTAAAGAAACCGCAGACTTATTTCTTGCACTAATTGTACGTTTGCTTAAAGACGGTGGGCGTGCGGCGGTGGTTTTACCTGACGGAACCTTATTTGGTGAAGGTGTAAAAACGCGGGTTAAAGAAGAACTGTTGGCGAAGTGTAATCTGCATACCATTGTGCGTTTGCCAAATGGGGTTTTTAATCCCTATACCGGTATCAATACCAACTTGCTATTCTTTGAAAAAGGAACACCTACCAAAGAGATTTGGTATTACGAGCATCCCTATCCCGAAGGCGTAAAGAGCTATAATAAAACCAAGCCCATTAACATCAAAGAATTTGATGCTGAAAAAGACTGGTGGAAAACGCGAAAAAGCTCTCCACTTGCGTGGAAAATTACCTTAGATGAGATCAAGTCCAAAAACTATAACCTGGATTTTAAAAACCCGCACGAAGAAGCAGATTCTCTGGAGGCACCAGAGGTTATTTTAGAACAATATGACAAAACGGAAGCTAAGATTACTAGCATACAGGATGAGATTGTTAAAGTACTAACCGAAGCTTTACAGTAGATGCAGTTACTCAATCACTTTCATAAACTCAGCATACATCCTAAAAATGCCAGTGAGCTTAAAGGGCTTATTTTGCAATTGGCCATACAGGGAAAATTAACAGCCATTTGGAGAAAACAAAATCCAAAGCTTATAAGTGGTATAAATTCAGCGGAAAATCTTTTAAAGAGAATCAATTTAGAGAAAGCGAGATTGATTAAAGAAAAAAAGATCAAAAGAGAAAAACCTCTATCTGAAATAACAGAGAAGGAATTTCCATTTACATTACCAAAGAATTGGACTTGGTGTAGACTTAATGAAGTCTCAGAATACATTCAGAGGGGAAAGTCACCTAAATATTCTGAAATTCCAAAAATACCCGTTGTGTCTCAGAAATGTGTTCAATGGTCTGGATTTAATATAAACAAAGCCAGGTTCATTACTGAAGAATCACTTGAAAAATATCAGGACGAAAGATTTTTAGTTGAAGGCGACTTATTATGGAATTCAACTGGAAACGGCACAATAGGTAGAACAGTTCTATTACCAAAACTAAAATTTGATAAAGTAGTAGCTGACTCCCACGTCACTGTGGTAAGGCCTTTTAGAAATAATATCCTTTCAAAATATCTATGGATTTACTCCGCATGTCCATTGGTGCAAAAGACAATTGAAGGAAGGGTTTCAGGTAGTACAAAACAAACGGAATTAGGCACGGGTACTGTTAAAACTCTTGAATTTGCATTACCTCCCTTAGAAGAACAAAAAGAAATTGTCCGAGTTGTAGAAATTCTTTTTAAAGAAGTAGAGCAATTAGAAACCCTTACGCAAGAGCGTGTACAATTAAAACAAGATTATGTTGCTTCGGCATTACATCAGTTAGCCACTCAAACTCAAACAGCCTGGGAGGAGTTGACACCGCACTTCTCTAATTTTTTTGACGATAACACCAACATTAAAAAACTACGGGAAACTATTTTACAGTTGGCAGTACAAGGCAAGCTCACTGCAGACTGGCGCGCTCGTCATCCTGAACTTGTTTCAGGGTCAAATCACGCCAGTGAACTCCTTAAAAACGTACAAAGAGAGAAAGCCCAACTCGTCAAAGAAAAGAAAATTAAAAAAGAGAAAGCTTTACCTGCTATTACTCCTGAAGAAATTCCTTACGAATTGCCGGAGGGTTGGGTTTGGTGTAGGTTAAATGATGTGTGTGAATATATTCAAAGAGGAAAATCTCCAAAATATACGGATATATCTAAAATTCCTGTGGTATCTCAAAAGTGTGTGCAATGGTCAGGTTTTGACATTTCTAGAGCAAGATTCATTACTGAAGAGTCCCTAGAAAAATATGTTGAAGCAAGATTTTTACAAGAGGGAGATTTACTTTGGAATTCTACCGGAGACGGAACAATTGGAAGAGTTATTTCATATCCAGGCTCTGAATATAAAAATGTTGTTGCAGATTCTCACGTTACAGTCGTTAGAGGTGTTAAAAAATTTATTAATACTGATTACTTATGGATTTTTACAGCAAGTCCATTAATCCAAAATTTAGTTGCAGGAAGAGTTTCAGGTAGTACAAAACAAACGGAACTTGGAACTGGAACCGTAAAATCTATGGAATTTTCATTTCCACCGTTGCACGAACAAAAAGCAATTGTAGAAAAAGTGAATGCTTTGATGGTGCTTTGTGATGCATTAGAACAGGAGGTTCAAACTGGTGAGCAACAACTAGAGGATTTGATGCAAAGTGTGTTGAGGGAGGTTTTTGAGGGGAAGAAGAAAGAGAAAGTAGCGTTGCCTATGGCTGCGGAGCCAGAGGGGGTTTATGAAAAAAGTACTTTTGACGAAATTTTTGAAAGCCTCAATTATGATCACGAAGTGGCTGCTGTAGTTTTATTATCTCAGCAACGTTTCGGTTTTACGTATGGTAAAAAATACATACACAAAATGTTTAGCAATATTGACTTTCTAAATGAGCTACGTGTTTTTAAAGAACTTCAATTTCAGGAAAACGGTTGGGGTATGTACTCCCCTATTATTCATAAAACTTTAGAAAATGAAGTGTTTGTAACCTACAAAAGTCTTTCAGCCAATAAGAAAGCCTTACAAGTAAAACCAAAAGCAATTCCCAAAATAAACAAGTGGATAAATGCCAGAGAAAATGAGCAGTTTATCAATCAAGTCGAACAAATGCTCACGATCTATGAGCAACCGCTTATTGACCGTAATATGGATCGAATAGAGCTATTAAATACCGTTCTGGAATGTATAACAGTACTCAAGACAGATCTCCTCAAAGACATCCGTTCTAAGATGAAGAACTGGAAAATGTTTGAAGGCAACTACAAAACAAAAGCAGAGAAATTCAGCGAAAATGAAACGTTGCATATGATTCATTTTATTAAAGGGTTAAAACAAACTAACCAGTATATGACTTATAAACACAATACAAACAATTAATTAACAATTTAATTGACACTATATATCAATTAAATATTATTTTTGCAACGAATTTGAGTCGGTGATGCTTATAAATTTTGGAACTAAACAACTTGAAAAATTAGCAAATAATAGTGCTGCAGCAATAAAAAAATGGGGAGCAGAACGAACAAAATTATTTAATAGAAGACTCGCTGAGTTGCAAGCAATATCTTCAATAGAAGATTTAAAGCTTTTACCTGGAAAACATCACCCACTTAAAAATGAACGAAAAGGCCAATGGGCCTGTAATTTAGATGGCGGTTGGCGCCTTGTTTATCGCCCCATAAAAAAAGAAGGCAAAATCAGTTACGAAATCATATTAATTGAAGAGGTTATAGACTATCACTAAATGAATACTACATCATACATACCAGACATTGCGATTCATCCAGGAGAAACCTTACTGGAAATCTTAAATGAAAAAGGGATGAGTAGTAAAGAACTTGCCCTAAGAACAGAAAAGCCAGAAAGAACTATTAGTCGTGTTATTAATGGTAAAAGTGCTATTACTTCAGAAATGGCAATAGCTTTCGAGAAAGTTCTTGATCTTCCTGCTACCTTTTGGATGAACCTACAACAAAATTATAATGAGAATCTCGCTCGTATTACTTACAATGAGCGATGTAAAGACGCTGCTGATTGGGCACGTCAATTTCCATATGCAAGAATGGCTAAATTTGGATGGGTCCCAAGGACAACTAAAGCTCAAGAGAAAGCTGGGCATCTATTTGATTTTTTTAAAGTAAGTAGTGAACAAGCTTGGATAAATAGTTATGTTTCAGGTGGATTAAGAGCAGCACATCGATTAGACCTAGCTCATAATACAAAAAAACAAGCTATTACAGCTTGGTTACGTAAAGGGGAATTACTAGCTGACAAGGAGATCTTACCAGAATATGATGAGAAAAAGCTTAGAGCAATTCTACCAGACCTGAGAAAAATTATGGCACAAGGGAAAAACGGTTTTTTCAAAGAGCTCAAAGAGTTGTGTAATAATGCAGGTCTTTGCATTCTACTTGTTCCTAATTTAACAGGCGCTCCTATACACGGTAGTAGTAGATGGTTAAAAGGAGTTCCTGTGGTTCAGTTAAGCGTACGCTATAAAAAGTATGACCGCTTTTGGTTTACCTTCTTTCATGAGTTGGCTCATATCCTTCTTCACGGCATCACTTATGTTTCTTTAGAGCTAGATCATTATGACGCTTACGACAAAGAAAAAGAGAAAGAAGCAAATCAGTGGGCTGCACAGTGGCTAATTTCAGATGAAGATTTTAATCAATTAAAATCATTAAATTATAAAAACCCAACGGTTATTAAAGCCTTTTCAAAAAAAATAAATACTCATCCTTCTGTGATTGTTGGTAGACTACAGCGTGAGAATTTGGTTGAATATAATGACATAAACCTTAATCGATTATTAACAAAATTGCACTTTTAAAAAAAGTGAATAATTCTGTAATAGTTCTTTGACAGAGCTTTAGTACTTAAATGAAACTATTAAACACCTAAATGATAAAATCAGCCTAGGTGACTGATTAAGTCAAACAGTCTTAATAAACATAAATACTCGAAAATTTGTAAATTTTAAATAGTTAAATGTCCAGTTTTTTAGATAAAAAACTGGACATTTAGACTACTTTAATATGTCGTCAAGATCTATAACCTCTACCCTATCGCTCAATTTATAAATCAATTGAAAGGTCGTTTTACATTGATAGCGTTTACGAAGTTCAAAGAGCTTTTTATCAATGCTGCTCAACGAATAAGGTCGTAACTTGTAATACCGTAATACTTTTCGCGTTTGGATGATAGTAGCCCCGTGCGCCAACGCACTGATGAGGCATACTTCATATTTTGACAAAATATCCATTCTTAAAGTTAATTAAACCTTGAGTCTAAAACTAGTATTTATTTTGAATCAATTTTGCCCTTGAAAATCTTGCATTCACTTAATAAAAAATAAGTGTTAGCTTTACGAATTGCTGGGTAATACTTTTCATTTCTAACATGTGAAAACAGATTAGGTTGTACACCTATTTTACACCTCAATCTTCGGGAAGCCCTGTAACTAAAGAATCCGAAACTATTGTATTGGAAAGTAAGGCACCCATTGAAAAAACAAACTTCTATGAAAAAACTACAGCTACTTCCCATCACATTACTATCGCTCATTACTTCGTTGAGTCGGGCGCAAGAAGTGATCCCTGAAAGCTATATCAATCCCCTAGATATTGATTATACCTATATGGTCTATAACTCGAGTAAGAACATTTCGTACCGTTCGGGTGCAGACCCGGCGGTGATCGAGTTCCGTGGGGAGTATTATATGTTTGTCACCCGCTCCTTTGGTTATTGGCATTCTACCGATCTGGTTAATTGGGAATTCATTAAACCCAAACAATGGTTTTTTGAAGGAAGCAACGCCCCTACCGCATTTAATTATAAGGATTCGCTGGTTTATTTTGCCGGAGATCCTGCAGGATATGGTAGTATTTTATACACCGATAATCCCAAGCAAGGAATATGGAATCCGGTAGCTTCCATAAGCAACAACATTCAGGATTCTGAATTGTTTATTGACGACGATGGCAAAACTTATTTGTACTGGGGTTCTTCTAATGTGCATCCCATTCGAGTCAAAATGCTCAATAAAGACGATCGCATGTTGGAAACCGGAGTGACCAAGGATCTCATCAATCTGGATGAGGAAGCGCACGGCTGGGAGCGTTTTGGCGAAAACAACTTCCACCCTACCCTAAAAGAAGGCTATATGGAAGGCGCTTCGATGACCAAGCACGATGGCAAATACTACTTGCAATACGCCGCGCCCGGCACGCAGTTTAATGTATATGGAGACGGAGTTTATATGGGCGAAACACCGCTGGGTCCGTTTAAATATATGCCTAACAATCCGATGAGTTTTAAACCCGGAGGCTTTACTAACGGGGCGGGCCACGGAATCACGGTGAAACAAACCAACGGGCAGTACTGGCATTTTGCGACAATGGCTCTGGCATCTAACTCGCACTGGGAGCGCCGACTGTGTATGTTTCCAACGTATTTTGATGAAGACGGACTCATGTATTCTAATACCAGCTATGGCGATTATCCGCGATATGCGCCAAGCCATCCTACCAAGGCCGGTGAACATAACGGCTGGATGTTATTGTCGTATAAAGGAAATGCGACTGTTTCGACCTCGCAGTTACAAATCACCAAAAGCACGATCACTGATGGGGATTTTGAAGTCACCGAAATCCCTCAAAAAACCAATGCCGACGGAAGCATTCTTTCTGAAGTATTAACGGACGAAAACCCAAAGTCGTTTTGGGTTGCTGAAACGAATGATTCCAAACAATGGGTTGAAATTGAATTCCCCCATCCCGGAAACGTATATGCACTTCAGCTGAATTTTCACGATCACGAAAGCGGGATCTACACGCGTGTTGAGGGCTTAAAGCATCGCTTTATCATTGAAGCTTCAGAGGATGGCAAAACCTGGGAAACCGTTATCGATCGTTCTAAAAGTTATAAAGACACGCCCAATGCCTATCTGGTGTTAAACCAACCGGTAAAAGCACAGTACATCCGTTACAAAAACATCAAAGTTCCCGGCAATAATCTCGCACTCTCTGAAATTCGTGTCTTTGGAAAAGGATTTGGCAAAAAACCTACAAAGGTCAAAGCTTTTAAAGTAGCTCGACAACCTGACCGCAGGGATGCACAACTCACTTGGGACGCTGTCAAAAACGCTCAAGGCTATAACATTCGCTGGGGTATTGCTCCTGATAAATTGTATCAGTCGTGGTTGGTTTATGACGAGCACGAACTCTTTATGCGCTGTTTAGATCGTGATCAGACCTATTACTTTTCCATCGAAGCCTTTAATGAAAATGGGATCTCCGAAAAAACTGAGGTGATAAAGGTGGATTAATAATCTGCTTCTTTTTAGGCTATAACTATCAGATTTTTAATTCCGTCAGGTTAAACGGTATTTTTCTAAAAAATACAGTTAATCCTAAGCCTTTCTTGTTATCAAAACCTGTAAATGCGTATACTTGTAGCACTCAGCCCGTTTATTCATGCTCTTTAGTGATTTACCCAAACAACCTAGCACCTTTGTTTCCTATTGGAATGTAGGCAAACTCTTATATGGCGCGTTGTTTTTGTTTATTCTGGAAACGGTTTTTTACTACACTAAATTTGTAGAAGCCTACACTGAAAAAACAATACTTATCATCGCGTTCTGGTTGTGGTGCCTGATGTTTTCTTTCATTCATATTTTTCTGGTGACGATGGATGTCTGGTCGCGTTTTCAAAACTACAAACGCATCAAAGATCACTTGTTTCAGCACGGGTTTACGCCTAAAATTGCAGAACATTACAAAGGCAGTAAATGCCAGCGTATGGCGTTATACGCCGCTGCTAAAGAATTAGGAATGGAAACAGAGATCAAACAGCATTATGCGCAAGCGGGTATAAAATGGTATCACTTTATCCCGCAGTTTATGATTCAGGATCCGTTGTTTCCTTTTAAAAAATACTTTTGGTCCCGTACCTTTTTAGAGAAATATTACGAACCAAAATTCGAATTTAGAAACGCGCAAAAAATCACAACGGAATGCTAAATGCGATCAAGCTGAGCAAATCCTATAAATCAGGAAAGGTGCTCGATGCGGTTTCGATCTCTCTTGAACCCGGAAAAATTAGCGGACTCTTAGGTCGCAACGGTGCCGGAAAAACCACACTTTTTAAAATACTTTGCGGCCTGATCACACCAGATGATGGAGCAGTACAGTATGACTCCAAAAAAGCTAAACCTATTGGTGCCGTGATCGAAGAACCGGGACTGTACACCTACCTCAGCGCTTACGAAAATCTCAAACTTTTTGCGCAAATTCAAGCTGCTCCGGCAGATCGCACTTCGCTGGAAAATTATTTAACTCAAGTGGGACTTCCACTAGATCGTAAAGATCCTGTGCGCAACTTTTCGATGGGGATGAAGCAGCGTCTGGGCATTGCCATCGCTTTACTCAACGCACCTGATATACTCATTTTAGACGAACCTTTTTCTGGTTTGGATCCTACGGGAGTGGCTTCGCTTATTCAATTGATTAAAACGCTTGCGCAACAAAATATCGCGATCTTGGTTTCGTCGCATCTGATGGCAGAACTTCAAAAGTCCTGCGATTATCTGTATGTGATTGATCAAGGTAAAATCGTTAATCAAGGTCCTACGCAAACCCTGCTCAACGCGCTTATTTCGGTATATACACTTACCGGAACTGCTATTGAAAAAGCACAGTGTCTTCAACCCTATGTGCTGCACGCCGAGACAAACACGGTGACCATTAATTGTGAGCATATTCCGGTTTCAGTCGTACTCCGAAGCACTTTAGAAGAAGGGTTTGAGGTACATTCTTGTGTTCCCAACATTTCTTTAGAACAACTTATAATTCCGCTTAACGCATGATACCTTTATTAAAAGCTGAATTATTTAAACTTTTTAGAGAAAGTAAAACCTGGTATGCGGTCGCTGCGGTCTTGCTTATCGAATTCATAATTCTTATCGCCGCCTACTTTCAAGGGGCAACGATCTTAGAATTATTACTCGACAATCTACGCCAATCCTTCTATTTTGAGGGAACCCTTTTAAACGGAAACTTGCTGCTCTACATCATTCTCAACTCGCTGTGGTTTAATCTACCGCTCATCTTAATGATCGTCAGCTCGGCCCTTATCACCGACGAATATAAAAACGGCACATTAAAAACATTGATGCTTCAGGCCGTAAGCAAGCGTAAATTAATGCTGGCTAAATACCTTACTTCAGGGATTTTCACATTGTTGATGTTGCTGTTGCTAATGACCAGTACCTTTCTCCTCGCCTATGGTATTTTTGGTAGCGGTGATCTGGTGGTCTATTTGGGAACGCTCAATTTTTTTCCTGCGGAAGAAGCATTTAAACGCATCCTGATAGCCTTTGCTTCGGGAACTTTGAGTATGCTTTTCTTTACCACGGTTAGCGTTACGCTTGGGATATTGCTGAAAGAACCTGCAAAAACCTGGATCGCCTCAGCATTCTTTCTTATTTTGAGTTCGCTGCTTTTAAAAGCCGATTTTGGTTTGGGTAGTATGGAACGTTTTTTCTTTGCTAAACTTACCAATTCGTGGCAGCGCTTTTTTGATTACGAATTGCAATTACAGGAGATTCTAATCGATAATATCGCGTTGACTATTTATACTTTTTTAGTCGCCCTTGGCGGAATGTACCTGTTTACCAAACAAGATGTAGGATGATAAAAACCTTGTATTTAATCGCTTTTTTACTGTTCGGTTTGAACTGCAATGCTCAGGAAATAGATGCCGATTTACTCGCTATTAAAGCAAAGATGGACGCCGTGAATACCTTTTCGGCAAAGCTTCAACTGGATCTCGACGCGCCGTTTATCAATATGCCCACCAAACGCGCTGAGATGGAATATCAGCGTGGAAAAGACCTAAAATTCTCTAGCGATGACTTTGTGATCTTACCCAAACGCGGTCTTGATTTTACACTTTCTGAATTGTTTGAACATCCATTTATCACTGTAGATCGCGGGATGCAAACCCTTGACGAAAACCAAGTAAAAGTGCTTAATGTGATTCCTACCGGTGACGACTCAGATATGGCGCTGGCAACCTTGTTTTTAGATACCGAACAACAGCGCATCGCCGCTTCAGAGATCACCACCAAAAAGAACGGTACTTACAAACTAAAAATGCAATATGATCAGACATCGACCGTGTTGCCCAATTATGTGGAAGTTGCATTTGCTATCGAAAAGCTCAAAATCCCGCTGAATTTTATGGGAAGTGATACCAAAATCGACCGCAAAACCATGCGGAATATGGATACTAAAACCGGCGTCTTAAAACTAAAAATCACCGATTACCAAATCGTTCTTCAGCCTTAAGCTTAGTTCCATTTCATATGTTGTAAGCGAATTGCATTTAAAATCGCGAGAAACGCCACGCCCACATCGGCAAACACCGCTTCCCACATCGTTGCGAGTCCGCCTGCTCCAAGGATCAATACCGCAGCTTTTACACCGAAGGCTAACGCGATATTCTGCCAAACAATTTTGCGAGTAGCTTTGCCTATTAGCATTGCTTGCGCCACCTTAGAAGGTTCGTCTGTCTGAATAATCACATCGGCGGTCTCTATCGCCACATCGCTTCCCAAACCGCCCATAGCGATACCTACGTCAGCAGTTGCTAAAACCGGCGCATCGTTGATTCCATCGCCGATGAATGCTACCTTAGTATGTTCTTGTTTTTCCAACTGCTCAACCTCCCGCAGTTTATCTTCCGGCAGGAGTCCGCCTTCAGCCCAGGTAATTCCAAGACTTTTAGCAACCTTTTGGGTAATGGTATCTTTATCTCCTGATAGCATCACAGTCTGCTGTACACCGGCTTCCTTCAGTTTTTGAATAGCTGTTTTAGCATCAGGCTTTAGCTCATCGGCAAGTACAATGTAACCGGCGAACTCACCGTCAATGGCAACGAGAACCAGAGTTTCTACGATATCCTCAAGACTTTTCGGAACTTCGATATGCTGACTTTTCAGTAAAGCCGCATTACCGGCAAGCACCGTTTTGCCGTTGATCAACGCTTGCAAGCCTTTACCGCTATGCTCTTGAACCTCGCGCACTTCTACGCTTGAACTTTCTACTTGATATTCCTGTATCGCTTTAGCTATGGGATGCGTCGATTGTGCTTCTAAGGCCGTTACATAAGTCATAAATTCTGCTTCGCTCCAGCCGTTTTCAGTTGTTATGGTTTTTATACGGAAAACTCCTTGCGTGAGCGTTCCCGTTTTATCAGTAACCACGAGCTTCACTTTGGTTATCGCATCAAGAAAGGAAGCTCCTTTAAATAAAATCCCGTTACGGGATGCTGCTCCTAAACCTCCAAAATACCCCAACGGAATTGAGATCACTAAAGCACAAGGACACGAGATCACCAAGAAGATCAAGGCACGATACAACCATTCTTTAAACACATAATCGGCTACAAAGAAGTAAGGTAAAAAGGTTAATGCTAAGGCCAGAAAGGCGACGATGGGCGTGTAGACTTTAGCAAACTTGCGGATGAACAATTCGGTTTTTGACTTTCTCACAGTGGCATTCTGTACCAGTTCAAGAATACGTGCAATAGAACTCTCTGTAAAAATCGCAGTAGTTTCCAGTTCGATAACTCCATCGAGATTGATGCTTCCGGCATAAACGGTTTCTCCTTGTTTAAGCGTATCCGGTTTGCTTTCGCCTGTTAATGCAGCCGTATTTAGAGAAGCTTTCGCGCTTAGCAAAGTTCCGTCTAAAGGTATTTTTTCTCCTTTTCGCACCTGAACGCGTTCGCCTATTTTAACGTCTTCAGGAGCAGTCGGAACAAATTTTCCGTCTCTAAAAACCATAGCTTCGTTAGGTCGTACATCTAACAAGGCTTTAATGTTGTTCTTGGCCTTATCTACCGCAGCGTGCTGAAACAATTCGCCCACGGCATAAAACAACATTACCGTAACACCTTCGGGATATTCGCCTAAGATAAAAGCACCCAGCGTTGCAATGCTCATCAAAAGAAATTCAGTAAATACCGATCCCTTTTTAATGCTCTCCCAACTGTCTTGTAGTACGGGAACCCCCACCGGGATATAGGCAATAATATACCAAATCAAGCGCCACGTACCTTTGAAAAAAGATGCTTCAAAATGGTCTAGCAACATTCCTGAAGCCAACATCAAAAAGCTAAAAAGTCCGGGTGCGTAGGTTTTAAACGCTAGCCTACCCTGATGATGCTGTTCAGAAGTGCCTGATGTGCTATGTTTTGCGCAGCAACCTTCTTCAACGTGGTGCTCTGAAGTATGCGTGTGTTCTTTCATAATGGAAAGTTCACTAAAAAAGCCGTGCAACAGAAGTGCATTTTAGTAGGTGCTGCAGCTATCGCAAATACCTTTGACCACCAGATTGGCATCTTCGGCAATAAAACCATCAGGTAAATTGATATGCGGAATTTTATGCTCGGTTAGACAAATGGTTTTATCACAAGCGTTACAATGAAAATGAAGGTGCAGATCACGCTCTATATCGCACCGACAGCCGGGTTCACAGAGCGCATACTTGAGCACGCCGGTACCGTCGTCAATCTGGTGAACTACCCCTTTTTCTTCAAAAGTTTTTAGCGTGCGATAAACCGTGGTGCGATCCGCTTTAGTAAACGCCAACTCCAGATCTGACAGGCCTTGTGCCGAATTTTTTTCGGCCATAAACTTATAGATCAGCATACGCATTGCCGTAGGCCGAATGCCTTTATTTTGCAATGTACTTTCGATCTCTTTCACAGTGTTACCTTTTTAAAATCTTCAGTGATCATAGCGCGATGCTTTATACCCCATTCGGCAATGACATCGGTGAGTTCTTTTAGAGAAGCACCATAGTCTGTAATTTTGTAAAACACGCTTACCGGTTTAGTGTCAACTACGGTACGCTCAATGAGTTTATTCATCTCCAGATCTTTGAGTTCTCTACTCAGCATACGCCCGGAAATGCCTTCTACCTCCCTGAGTAATTCAGAAAAACGCATACCTTGATAACACAAGCAAGCAATAATTGAAACCTTCCATTTGCCGCTCAAGACATCCATCGTATCGTGAATGGCCCTAATTTTTTCTTTACAATTTAATTCATCCTCACACATAACTCGGTTACTCTAATGTTACTAGCTATTTTGTTACAAAGTTACTTTATGTAACCTCCCTTTGCTAATTTTGCTCAAAAATTATACTAGCATATGAGTTTATTAGACGACCTTAAATGGCGTTATGCAGCTAAAAGCATGAATGGCGCCGAAGTACCTCAGGAAAAACTGGATTATATTTTAGAAGCTGCCCGTTTAGCACCTTCTTCTTCAGGATTACAACCTTATAAAGTGTTTGTGATTACCAACAAAGAATTGCTTGAAAAAATCAAAAATGTTGCGTGGAATCAAAGTCAGGTTACTGATTGCTCGCATTTATTGGTTTTTGCTGCTTGGGATGGTTATACCAATGAGCGTGTAAGCGCAGTGTTTAATTATACGATGGATCAGCGCGGCTTACCTCACGAAACTATGGATGATTACAAGCAGAATATTATGAGTTTGTACGAACCATTGGGTAAAGAGTGGCAGGCAGATCACGCTTCAAAACAAAGTTATATCTCTTTTGCGATGGCTATCGCTGCTGCGGCAGAACAAAAAGTTGATGCAACGCCTATGGAAGGTTTTGTGCCTGCGGAAGTAGATAAATTATTAGAATTGGAAGGATCTGGTTATAAAAGTACCTTGTTGCTCACTTTGGGCTATCGCGATGCCGATAATGATTGGTTAGTGAATATGAAAAAAGTGCGTACGCCTAAAGAGGATTTCATCACCGAAATTAAATAAGTATACAGCCCGAAGCATTCTACACTATAGCTTTTAGGATTTAATCTTCCGAAAAGTTTAGACCTAAAAAAAGTCCGGATTCACAATCCGGACTTTCTCGTTGAGGGGAATCAAAATAAATTATTTAATTTTTTTAATGGTCTCAATGGTACCTTGACTTGAAGAAGTCTCAGTTTGTGCCTTAGGTTCGTAAGCCACCTCAAATTGCTCACCTACCGCATCATTATTTTTTAGGTCCATCACAAGTTCTGAATCACTTTCCAGGACCACGGCTTGATAGGCTTCGTTTGAGAAAAAATAGTAACCACCTTCATAGCCATCAAAGGTGAGTTGTTGAATACTAGGATCATCATTCACCGGAAGTATCGCGGTGCTTAAACTTAGTGTGATTATGCTGAATATGCTTAGTAAAGTTTTCATCGTTCAAAATTTATAATTCTAATTTACAAAGCATTAGCGCTCACCAGCAAAAGATTAAAAGTACTTTAGCATCATATGCTAAGGCTTTCTAAATTTTATTACCCTTAAAGTTGGATTTTAAGAAATCGTATTAGAATTTAACTTTGCAGCTTTGGCTCCAACCATAAATAGCCCATAGCCAGCACAAAGAGAACAAAAAAGTATATTGGATTGATAGGACGTTTAACTTGAAGTTCTTCTACTTCAGCATCTCCTTTTCTAAAAAAGTCCTGATTGGCTTTGGTGAGCCCCTGCGCTGCTCTAGCTTTCCAATCCACTTCGGCAAACACATAATATGCATGTTCTGAAACCGTATCTCCTGTGGAAAATCTTAAGGTAAACCAACCGGTTTCTTCGGGATAAAATGTGGCTAACCATAACTCGGGGATGTCTGGATCTTGTATGACAGGAATGGAATTCCCATCTGTATCGGTCAGGGTGAATTCTGAAACCGCAGTTCGAAACTTTATAGTGTAGGGTTCATGAGGCCTAACAATTTGTTCTGTTTCTTCCCAGAAAACCATATCGCTTTCCGGTTTTAGCACCGATTTTAATATCTCGCTCCACAGGGATTTATACCGCTCTTGATTTCCTTTTAACTGCAAAGCGTAGGTATTTGACAACACCGTGGTGCTGACACTTCCAAAGCCGATAAAGCCTTGCCCAGCTAAGATTTGATTTGCTGCCTTTAGCGTAGCGTTAAAATTGGCCGCAGAATTCATATAGTATCCAAATGTAGAAACCACAATCCCATCTTGTAGCTCTACTTCCGTTTGCGCGGTTCGGGTGAAATCAAAATCAATCAAGGGCTGACTACCATAAAACAGCTCTTTGCTAGGCATCACAAACACGCCCAGGCCTTCCTGCGTGACCGCATCTTTTATGCTGTTTTGTTCGTTTTGCGAAAGGGATTGCCAGGCTCCCGCATCGAGAATTAGCAAGTCTAAATCATTCAAACCGGAAGTACTCAATGCATTAAAAGGCTTCCGCTCTTGATTGAAGTACTCGTACTTGAAACGGTTTTGCGTCAACTGACTGCGCACTAAAACCTGATGGTTTAATTCTGCCAAATAATTTTTTAAATATTTAAATTCAAACGAAGGAAATGCCGATAGCATCACAACGCTCAACTGCTTTTGCGGGCTTATGTGGACGGGTAAAGCTTCGTTGTTCAAAACCCTTCCCAAAGAATCCTTCTCAATCAAATTGTATACAAAATCTCCCGGCGCCTTGATTTTCGCTTGTAGCGAAAAAACCGTATCTGTTGCCGCCGTAAATTGAATCGAATCCAATCCTAAATTTCCCGGGGCTTGCAATACGATTTGATTTCCAGATTTCGGTTTTAGGTACCGGGCCGTCAGGTTTAAATCCTCCCCTTCCGAAAGTGTTTTTGAATAGCTTAATTGATCGATGCCATTGGGGATTTCTTTCTTTAGAAGCTTTACAGTTCTTCCTTCTAACTGCCAGAGATCATATGGTTTGACTCCACTTCCCAGAATAAAAAGTTGGGAGATCGAATCCAATTCGTCGCGATCAATATAATCTTGATACACCAACTCTTTTAACTGCGGATTTGTTTCACGCAAACTATCCAGTTGTGCTTCCTGATATCCTGTAGTCAGCAAAACCCCTTGCTTTCCATCCACTGAGGTCAAGCGTGCCGGTTTTAAAGCAATGGCCAACAATGCCAAAACGGCTACCAATCCGGCTGCCAGACGCCACACAAAACTACCGCTTCTACGTGGCCATTCTTTCACTACAAAAACAGCGAATAGCGCTATAGCAGCAATCAATCCCGGAATCCAAGAGGCGCTATGTACAAAGGTCAACTCACTCATCGGCATCCAGATTTTTTACCAGCACGGCATCCAGTTTAGAAAATTTGGCATTTTGGGTGTTGGGTTTTGCTTCTTCGGCGGGTAAGGCTTTGAGCAATCCGTTTTGTAGTTCTTTCAAGGTTTTGATATCGGTATCCAGGTTTTGCGAGATCCAATTAAGTTGCTGTAGGGTTTCCAGATAATTTCCGGGATGCTCAATGGCTAATGCTGCAAGTTCGTTGCCTGCGTCTTCAAACAATTGCTGATCTTCCGGGGTTAATTTCACTTGAAACGCAATCAATCCTTCTATTCTTGAAATGGCTTTTTGAATCGCTTCAATACGGGCGCCTTGCTCCAAATCCTCCTGTTTTGTGACGCTTGAAACTTCTTTCAACTCGCCGGTCAGGCGTTTATCTTCCTTGATGGGCGGCGGATCAAAACCGATGCGGTGCACATAAATACGTGAACTGTTCTTGATTTCCTGAATGAGTTTTAATGCCTCATTTTGATACGGCAGGGATTTTTCGGGCTCAAACATTCTCAGGTGCAATTCTGCATCCCACATAATATTGAGCGCCTCGCGCAGTTTCTGTTTTAGGGATTTTGCAAACAAAGTAGACTCTTCGGGGTCGCTGTGGTTGTGCACGTATTTTTCCAACGGGTCTTCCTCCTCTGTCTCTTCACCTTCGTGCTCGTGTTCGTGTTCGTGCTCCTCCTCCACCAGATTATGGTCGTTGGAACTGTCGTGCCGATGCGAATATTCAGCAAGTGGATCAGCATCCTCATCGCTTAGTATCCCGGGATCTTCAGTTTGCGCGGCAAGACCGCCTTCGGCCTCATCGCCCATAAATTCGCCGTACTTTAAACGCAGACTTTTCTGGTCAAAAGCGAGTTCGTTGCTGGTCGAATTGAATTCCTTGGCACTTAAATTCGGTTTGTTTTTAAGCAGCTTTTCGGTATCAATAATGAGTTGGCGCTGACTTCTAAAATAATCCGGAAGTAGATCAACTCCCATTCCTCCGGCTTCGACATACTCATATGCGGTCGTGTCTTTAATCACCGCAAAATAGGTTTCGCTACGCGCTACATTGGGCTTCGGCGTTTTTAAATCCTGCGCGTGTACATAGAAATAAAGTTCATCACCCGGCTCCATTTTAAGCTGATCCAGATTTAGCTGTTGCGAAAGGGATTGCTGCTTGCTTCCTTTCGCAATAGTGGAATTAAAAGCTATCTGCTCCTCCCGAAACTTCACCGATTCTCCCGAACCGCGGCTCACCGTCGCCACAATATAAGCAGCACCAATACCGTAATCGTCAATGATCTGAGTGTCAAAAGCAATGTTTTTTTCGTCTCCTGGCTCAAAGGAAGTGAACTGATCGAGATTCAAGATATCTACCTGTGGCGGCGCGTCAACCAATGTCTCGATGCTGTGCAAATCGGAAACATAAGCATTACCCAAGGTATCCACAAAGCGGAAACTGTAAAACCCGGAGGTTGTTAATTGCTGGGTTCTTTGATAGGTTTTGGCGTTGGTTTTCATCGCATACTGCGCCGATTGGCTTTCCATAAAAACAGAATCGACGGGCTGGTCAAACGTCAAGATCCAAGTGATTTGCGAACCTTCAAGCGCTTTAATATCCATTTTCTCGCTTGTGCGTGCAGCAATGCCGGTATATCCTGGATAACGCACAGTGACCGCTTGTTTGATGATTTTAGGCGGAATTATTTTCGCTTCCGCGGAATCTACTGCGCGGATGACCATTTCGTTTTCAGGTTGGATTGCTTCCTCATCAAAAAGACTATCGTTCGTGTTTAGCAAAACACCCAAAATCAAAGTACCAACCAGTACTCCAAAAAGTAAAAAACCGAAATGTTTAAAATCTATAGGCGTTTTTAATGCTTTGAGTTCGTTTGCCAGTTTCTGTTCGGTGCGATACCGCTGAATCTGACCTAAACTGCTCAGTTCTTCTGTAGGTTGAAACACCAAGCCTGCGCTGTACTCAGAATGATGAATGCGCGCATCGATATAGGCAAGCACTTTTGAAATCCCCAGCGTCAGAGGTTTGTACAGCAAGGAACCTACCGTTGCTAAAACCATAAAAAGGAGAAGACTGACCACAATCCCCTTGGTCAAAATAAACAACAACATTGCCGGAAGCAGCGCCAATAAAAGCACCAACAGCCATAATTGGCTTTGCCAACGCTGTTTGAATTTTAGAACGCTATGTCTTCCTATATTGCTCATTGCTTTCGAATTCGGGATAACAAACGTTCAACAATCAAGGCAATGAGCAAAGCCAACCAAAACCAGTGCGTCAGCGGGATGCTTGAGGCGTGGTTTAGTTCTTGGTCTTTTGCTGTACGCAAGGGTGTTGCAAATGCATCGGCCAGCAGGCGACGGTCGTATTTTTGAACCGCCTGTTCCAATTCCGGATATAGGTTTAGCAATGGCAATAAGTGTTCTGCTAGATGTTGTTCGACCACATTTTTTCGGGTAAGGTTTTGCGTCAATGAAAAATGGGTGCCGTTTTTTATGATTAAATCAGAAGCAAACATATCCTGCTGATAGTTGAGCAGCGTCCCTGAAAACTCAGGCGCGCCTTTTGGGCTGAGCCAAATCAAAATTCCTCCCTCTGATGTTTCATTAGGAGCAATATCGGTGATTGCAATCGGGCGTTTTAAATACGTGGATAAAGCTTCAAAACCGGTCTTTAAGAATTTTAGGTCAGTTTGCAGGCTGTCTTCCGCAAACGCGTAAACCTGAAGCGTATCTACCGATTGAATTTCGAGATCCGTGTTCAGGTTTTGTACAGCGTCAGCTTCACGAACAGACTTTTTAAAACTTAGCTTTTCCTTCGTACTTATTAACTCAAGCACTTCTATCGAATCTTGCAGTTGGGTCAAGGTTACATCACCTTCGGTGGACTGAGAGGAATCAATGGTCACCCAATTTACATATTCGGTAATTTCAGGGCGTTTCCCTTTAAAACCCTTGACAAGCGATTGAGAAAAAACCACTAAACTATCGGCTTTTAGCATCTCAAAATCCTGTGCTAATTGCCAATAGTTGGCCGCAACGGTTTTCACCGAATCAGCTGCATTATATTCCGGAAAATCTTCTAGAAATAATTTTACCGTTTTGCTTTCCGCCAGGCTATCCATAGAAGTTTTGAACGTGTCAATCTTTAATAATTCCGGTTCAACCAGATACACCAAATCCTGATTTCTGGTTTTTGTTTTAGCGAAAGGTTCGGCCAAAATAAACACCAACAAAGTGATTGCCAGCATTCGTAACAGCAGCAACAACCATTCATTAAGCTGCAGCGTTCTCGTTTGAGTGTTTTCAGATTCTTTGAGGTTGGCTATGCTGCCTACTTTGATGGTTCTGCCCTCGTCTTTACTCCATAGATGTATGGCTACAGGAACGGCGAGTCCCAGTAAAGCCCATAAATACATCGGATTGGCAAAAAACATATTAAACGAGATTTATGCGTTTTTTGAGGAACAGATTCAGGGTTTCTCCCAGCGGTTCGCCCATCGTAAATACCTGATGACTGATGCCCTGATTCAGCAACAGTTCTTCCGTTTGTTTGAATTTATTGTGCAAGGTTTCCAGATAGTGCTTCTTGGCCTCCTTTGCCGAAACCTTCAACTTGCTCCCGGTCTCGAGATCTTCAAAAGTCACTGTGCCTTTATAGTCAAAATTCACCTCTTCTTTCCCCATAATTTGCAACACCGCTACTTCATTCCGCGACGTTTTCAAGGCTTTTATGAATGCTGAAAGTTCGTCGCTATGCTCATACATATCAGTAATAAAAAAGATGAGTTCTTTACGGCCGCGCTCGTGCAATCGCTCATTAGTTATGGCACTCATCGGCCAGCTTCCGGTGGTTTCCACCGTGAGTAATTCCTGGAGCAAACGGTTAAAATGCTGTATGCTGGCTTTAGGATAAATGGTGGTCAGGTTATTTTCGCTTAAAGCGAAAAGGCCTACTTCATCCCCTTGTTGATGTGCGAGGTACGCAAGGCTTGCCACCAAAACCCTAGCATAATCCATTTTGGTCAGCTCGCCTTCCTGATGTGCCATCGAGTTACTTGCGTCGAGAATAAACTTCACCGAAACCTGAGATTCAATCTCTGATTGCTTGATGTAATAGCGCCCGGAGCGCGCCAGCATTTTCCAGTCGAGCAAACGCAGATCATCTCCCGGTTCATAACCGCGGTACTGACTGAATTCCATACCGCTGCCGAGACTTTTACTGCGATTTAAACCTTGCAAATAGCCATCAACAACCACCCGAGCAATCAGGCTGAGTCCTGACACTTCGTGCAGGATTTCCGGTTTGAGGAGTTCTTGATAGTTGGTTTGCATCCCGATTTATAAAATGGTTTCCAATAGTTTTTGAGTAACCGTATCTGTCGTAATGTTTGCAGCCTCCGCTTTAAAATTGACGATCACGCGATGGCGCAACACCGGGAAAGCTACAAACTTCAAATCGTCTGGAGTCACGGATAGTCGGCCTTGCGAAAGTGCTCTGGCTTTTGCGGTTAAGATCATTGCCTGGCCTGCACGTGGCCCTGCTCCCCAACTTACCCATTGTTTGACGTATTCGTCACTTGTAGTTTCAGGGCGGGTAGCTCTGATGATCTTGCTCACTTTGCTTATCAGTTCGTCACTGATGGGAACTTCACGCACGAGTTGCTGTAAGCGTATGATCTCTTGTCCGCTCAGCACCGACTCTACTTTTGCTTTTTTAGAACTCGTTGTGGCTTTTAAAATCGTGGTTTCCTCTGCTTCGGTTGGATAGCCAATACGGATGTAGAGTAAAAAACGGTCTTGTTGTGCTTCCGGCAAAGGGAAAGTTCCCGATTGTTCGATGGGGTTTTGCGTTGCGAGAATAAAGAAGGGCTTATCCAGCGCGTAGGTTTTCCCGGAATAAGTCACCTCAAATTCCTGCATCGCCTCGAGCAAGGCCGCCTGTGTTTTGGGCGGCGTACGGTTGATCTCATCAGCGAGGATGATGTTTGAGAAAATAGGACCTTTATTGAACTCAAAGAATTTCTTCCCTGTGGTTTGATCTTCTTCGAGGATTTCGGTCCCTATGATGTCACTGGGCATCAAATCTGGCGTAAACTGAATGCGCTTGAATTTCAGGTCTATGGCTTGCGCCAAAGTGCGTATCATCAAGGTTTTTGCCAGTCCGGGAACCCCTTCTAGCAAGGCGTGGCCACCCGCCAAAAAAGTAATCAGCAACTGCTCGACCGTTTCTTCCTGACCAATGATGATCTTGCCTATTTCTTGTTTGAGCTGTGTGATTTTCGCCGTAAGGCTATTTACCTCCTGCTCGATTTTCACCAAGTTGTTATCCATACGTTTAAGTTATGAGGTCAGGGCATACATCACAATGTTCACCCCAAATCGTGTATTGTCTATTCTATAAAATCGCTTGTTCCTAAAGTCATAATCCCACTCGCAACCGTAGTCTTTGTTGCTATAAAGCACCCCGATGCGTCCGTTGATCTCAATAGCTTTTAAATATTCGTGCACCAGATCATCTCCCCAACCGTTCAGCTCCTGAGAGGTTGCCGGCGGTCCATCTTCAAATTCAAAGAAAGAAGAATAGAGTTCGTGATCGTTCGGGATTTTTTTGAGTTCGTCAGGGCCAAAAATCTCTTCCATTTGTCGCTCAAAAGATTTTGCAAAGAGTCCGTCGATATCGTGATTGCAATCGTCTGCAAATACAAAACCGCCATTGCGCACATAATTCTCAAAATTCTCGCGTTCTTTGGGTGTAAACTGCACCAGTTTATGTCCCGAGATATAACAAAACGGACATTCAAAAATCGCATCACTACTTAGCGAGATGATATTTTCAGTGGTACTGATCTTAAGCGTAGTGTATTCCACAAGCGAGTTGAGCAAGTTGGAGGGCATACGCTGGTCTACATCCCAGTCGCCCGACTCATATTGCAATCGTGTGAAGAAAAATTCGGTATTCAACGGAAGTTCAAGGGGTTTGCTATTTCTATTTTTGGCGAAAGCCAAACTTCAATACATATTAAAGAAAAAGAAAAACTGGCTACTTAAGAAGTAACCAGTTTCTAATTATTTTTTTGTTTAAACCGCGTCTGACAGGCTGGTAAACGTAAAGTCTCTGACCTTCATATACGGAAGAAGGTTTCCATTTACGCGTACCTGTTTACCCAAGGCTTCAAGGTTGTTGAGCATAATGATCGGACTCTCATTAAATCGGAAATTCTTCACCGGATATTTGATCTGTCCGTTTTCGATATAAAAAGTTCCGTCGCGGGTTAGTCCTGTAAACAAGAGCGTTTGCGGGTCAACCGAACGAATGTACCAGAAACGCGTCACTAAGATTCCGCGTTTTGTACTTTTGATCATTTCGTCAAAAGAGGTATCCCCACCTTCCATAATCATATTGGCTGCAAAAGGTACCGGCTCAACACCTTGCTGCGATGCCCAGTAGCGGTCGTAAGCTAGATTTTTTACGACTCCGTTTTCTATCCATTGTGTTTTTTTGCGTGGTAAACCATCGCCGCTCCAGGTTGAAGCAGGAACATCAGGATGCAATGGGTCTGACCAAATGTTCACGCGCTCGTCAACAATTTTCTCTCCTAATTTTGTTCCTCCACCTTCTTTAGACATAAAGCTTCGGCCTTCATCAGCTGTACGTGCGTTGAAAGCGCCACGAAATCTACCCAGTAAATCACTTGCTGCAGCAGGTTCTAAGATCACGGTATAACGCCCCGGCTCGATTGCTCTCGCCTCACGCGACATCACCGCTTTATCTATTGCGATCGCTGATGCTTCTTCGGCATCAAACTTGGTAATGTCATTATAATCGCGCGTCACCCATCCTGAACCGGTACCATCATTGGTTCGCATTGTCACGGTAAAATCAACATTGGTCGATTTGTTGTAGGCGAACAATCCGTTTGAATTGAGCATCGCGCTAAAGCCAGCTCCATCGTCTAAGAATCCGGCAGCCGTCACATCCTGCTCAGCGGCCGGTTTGATGCTGTTTGCAGCAACCTCCGCTCGATATTCGGGGGTTACATTCGCTGTAGCATCTACATAGGTAATTGATTTGTCATAGGTTTGCGGACCTAGAGGTTCCATATATTCGGGATTCTCCGGTGAAAGCTGCGCCAATTCTTCTGAGCGACGCACTACTTTTTCTAGAGATTCATCGTCAAATTCGTCGATGGTTGCTGTTCCCGATTTCTTTCCGAAACTCGACTCTACAGCCAAGCTTTGGTTAGACTGGTGCCCGGCGGTAGAAACGGTATTTCGCGCATAACGGATATTTCCGCTCTCGCTTCCGCCTAGATTCATTACACACGCATCGGCCTTAGAAAAGCTCATCGCCTTCTCTAAGATCGCTCGTGCTTCTTCTTCAGTATATATTGCCATTGTACTTTGTATTAAATGTTAGATAAAAGAGTTAGACCGATCTGCCTGTGTTGATGACATTAGCACCATTAAAACGCGCCGTTGAACTACCGTGAGAAACGGCACTTACCTGAGAAGGTTGCCCTTTTCCGTCAAAGAACGAACCGAATAATCGGTAATCTTTCTCATCACAAATCTTTGCACACGAATTCCAGAATTCCTGCGTGTTCGATTGATAAGCCACGTCATTCAACATGCCTACAATCTTACCATCTTTTATCTCGTAGAATACCGTACCCCCAAACTGAAAGTTATAGCGCTGCTGGTCTATAGAATAACTACCGCGCCCAGCGATATAGATTCCTTTTTCTACGTCTTTGATCATTTCTTCTACTGAATACGGCTCTTTGCCCGGCTCAAGTGAAACGTTAGGCATACGCTGAAACTGAACATCATTCCAGCTCTGTGCATAGCAACATCCGTGGGATTCATTCTGACCTAGAATGCTTACCTGATCACGAATCGCTTCATAATTCACCAGGGTTCCATTACGAATCAAATCCCATTTCTTGGTCTTCACACCTTCATCATCATAACCTACAGCACCAAGGGAATGCGGTTGTGTTTTATCGGCTACGATGTTTACGATGTCACTACCGTATTTAAAGTCACCGGCTTTCCATTTATCTAAGGTAGCAAAACTGGTTCCTGCATAATTGGCTTCATAACCCAATACACGGTCAAGCTCCAGCGGGTGGCCTACCGACTCGTGAATGGTCAAGCCAAGATGATTTGGTTCTAAAACCAAATCATATTTGCCCGGCATTACAGACTCAGCAGTAAGCATTTCTTTTGCCTGCTTCGCCGCTGTTGTTGCATCTTCAATGATATCATAGCTGTTGCGGTACAGGTTGAATCCTGCCGGACTCTTGAGTTTTTCGCTATCTAGTCCGTCCATATATTCGTACCCCATTCCCATCGGTGCGCTGAGCGCATCACGAGACTTGAATTTACCCGCCTCGCGGTCTATGGCTGTAACGCCAAAGGTGGGCCAGATGCGATGAATATCCTGGTCGATATAAGAACCATCAGTAGATGCAAAATACTTTTGTTCATTCACCATAAACAAGGCCGAATTCACAAAGTTGGCTCCTGCGTTCATTGCCGCTGCATTTGCATCGAGTAGCAACTCTACTTTCTCAGAAACCGGAACTTCTCTAAAATCTTTTACAATTGGTGTTTTCCAGCTTACTTCACCGTGTGCTTCTACAGGAGCAAGCGTTACCGGCTCCGTTTGAATTTTTGAATTTGCCTTTGCTATAGAAACTGCTTGTTGTGTGGCTTTTTTGATTCCTGCATCGGTTACATCGTTGGTTGATGCAAAGCCCCAAGTTCCATTAGCGATCACGCGTACCCCAATACCAAAAGATTCAGTATTTACTACATTTTGCACTTTATCCTCACGGGTAAATACATATTGATTAAGGTAGCGACCTATACGCGCATCGGCATACGAAGCGCCGAGGGAGCGTGCGGTGTTTAGCGCCACATCGGCCAGTGATTTTTTGGTAGCAATATCAAGACCAGGTTCTAATAATGCTTCGGCGGCGATGTTGTTTCCCATCATTGCTGAAGGCACCATCAACGCTCCCGCTCCCAATCCTGCTAATTGCACAAAATTTCTTCTTTTCATAAAAACGGTTTGAGTTTTTGATTAATGAACTATATCCCACCACTAAAGCCTAAACCTTTAAAATTCTGCTAAAAAAGCAGGATTCAAAATCAGTAAATCTTCTGTAAATCCAGTGAGAGACGAGCCCTAAACTAATCGATATAATTTTCTCAATATCTTAAAAAAAGCTTAAAAACTTAAAATTTTAACAAAAAGAAGTGTACGTTTTAGGAATGTGCTAATGTTTCTGCACAATTCGCAATTTAAGCGTCATTAAATAAGAAGTTCGAAATTATGGGCTTTTTGATTTACCAAATTGACATTTACCCTAATCAATAAAAAAGCCCGAATGAAAATTCGGGCTTGGTTAGCAATCTATATGTTAAGTATTACAAATAGTTTTATTCCGTACGTTTAAAATTCTCAACATTTTGATGAATCGTTTCGGTATCCCGAATAGAATCAACCTGGATAGTAGTTAACTGAATTTCTCGCACCGGCAATTCTGCTTCACCCAAAATGCGCGAGACAAAATCAACATTTTCGGCTTTGATATTTTTCATATGTATTTGTTCAATCTGCGTCAAACGGCGCTCGTAGGTAGGCACAAGATCACGCCACTGGTACAGCACATCGGTCTCGATACCCAGCACGCCCATATCGATTCTTCCGGCTTTGATATTTTCCATATAAATATTCTTTACATATCCTCCTCGCCGCTCGTTAGTCTTTATAAAGAGTAAATGATTGAGTTTTGCATTGGGTTCAACTTCACAATTTTCCATATAAATATTTTCAACCCCGCCAGAGAGTTCGCTCCCTATGGCTAACAACTGGTGCCCGTTTTTAACTAGACAATTACGTACAACCACATTTCTTACCGGAGTGTTGAGACGCCAAGCATCTTGATTACGGCCTGCTTTAACTGCGATGGCATCATCGCCCTGATCAAAAACACAGTCTTCAATAAGTACATTTTGACTCATTTCAGGATCCACTCCATCATTATTATGACCGTGCGCATACACATTTACATTTCTGATGACTACATCAGAAGATAGGTAGGGATGAATCACCCAAAACGGACTATTTTCTATCGAAATACCTTCTAAAAGTACTTTTTTGCAGCGGTTAAACTGAATGAATTGCGGTCTGAAATTAGCCGAATCATTAACCATTTGTCGCTCTTCTACCGGCACATCTTTAGAAGCCATTTCGTAAAGCTGCTTCAGGTTTTGCATATGACCAGATGGCCGTGCAAACCATACTTTCCAGGTATCCATTTTTGCTTTTAACTTGCCTTTGCCAGTGATGGCAACATTTTCACAATCGTAAGCATAAATCAATGGGGAGTAATTGTAGCATTCCATCCCTTCCCAAGTACTCAGCACCGCAGGTAAATAATCTTGTGGATTTTCTGAAAAGAGCAATGTTGCTCCTTCTTCCAAATGTAGATTTACGTGACTCTTAAAATGGATTTTTGAAGTAAGCCACTCCCCTTTTGGAATGACCACCGTTCCTCCATTACGCGCGTGCGCACTGTCTATGGCAGTAGCGATAGCCTTTGAAGTTTTGTCTTGATCAGTCTGCTCTGCACCAAAGTCGGTGATTAAAAATTGCGGTGCGTTCTTAAAATCCGGAGTTTGTATGTTGTAGTTGCCAAAAGGAGCCGTGACATTCAGCGTATCGATAATTAAGAAATTTTCTGCGGAAGTTTTAGTTTCCTTTTGATTTTTACAAGAGAACAAACTGATGAGGAGTGTTACAAGTAGCGTGGATTTTAAGAGCTTCATATTTAATAGTTTGTTGGAAAAGTACGTATCTACACGCTTCCATTTATCCTGTTCTTACCTGTACAACGACCTAGTCTCAAGTCGAATACATTAATACATTAGCAGAGGGGATGAACCTTAAACTTTCAGAATACATTACCCTACACGGTTATTACAACGAATATTTTATCATTTCAACTAAAACTCTCATATATAATGTCTTACTCCGCGTACAAATTTTTAGCTTTAGAAAACGTTGTAATTCGTTTAACCACAGCAACCAACAAGAATTTTAAACCTAAGCCTAACCCGAATGAATTTAGTTTATCAAGGAAATAACAGTCTTGTAGATAGTGCGGTGCGCCGTGCTACTCAAGTCATCAACAGTTCGTTTTTTCAAAAACATCTTTTAGAGCATTTAAATAATGACGATGCACAATTGACTCAGCAATTATTGCATCACATCAATACCTCAACCCAAGAAAATTTGATCATACATACGTATTGGAATGTTTTAAAGCGCGATAAAATCACCTTAACCACAAACCCTGATACCTTGCGCATCAACTTGGCGCATTTTAGAAAATCGAGAGGACTTATTTTAGAACAAATAGTGCGAAATTATACCCTATTAGAATTTAAAAAACTGAAAGCAAATTTTACCGAAAATGCTTCTCGTGATGAGATTTTGGCGTCCAGAATTTCGTCTTTAGCGAATGTGTATGCGTAGTAAGGGTTGTTTATTGTGTATTCAAAAGAACAAAAACAGATCAATTATTTAATTATCAATTGATTAGCTCCCAAACCATACCGCTAAAAAAACGTTTATTTTTTTGAAAAAATAGTATCTGATTTTGTTGCACGAATTAGAATTTAAATTACATTCGCTCGCATTTTTAACGCAATAAATCACATTCTATGAAACGCAATATTTTAGCTGGTTTCGCACTGAGTTTAATGATCACTGTTTCTTCTTGTAGAGAGTCTGCAGAAGCAACTACTGATGAGTCTATGCAAGAAACTTCAATGGAGGAAGTAACTCCTGAAGCTCCTGTTTTAGAAGAAGCTCCTGTTGAAGCTCCTGCTGAAGTTGTAGTTGACAGCGCTGCTGTTACTACTCCAGAAGCTGAATAATCAAGTCTTTTTTTCAGCTTTTAAAACATACAAAGCCTTGCAGAAGCAAGGCTTTGTTCTTTTATGCCAATTGGTATTTTTTAGCGATCGCATCTACGCAATTAATCCCGTCGATGGCTGCAGACATAATTCCACCAGCATAGCCTGCTCCTTCTCCACAAGGATACAATCCTTTAACTTCTATATGTTCTAAAGTTTCCGGATTTCTAGGAATAGAAATCGGAGACGAGGTACGACTTTCGGGCGCGTGTAATACGGCATCTTTTGAAAGATATCCCGGCATTTTCTTATTAAACAGCACAAACGCTTTCTTGAGTCGATTTGCTATTAATTTTGGAAGCACTTTATTCAAGTCGGCACTCACGATTCCCGGTTGATAAGAAGTCTTCGGAAAATCATTACTTAATCTTCCGTTTACAAAATCAGTCATACGCTGTGCCGGCACTTGTTGTGTTTTCCCACCCGCAATCCAGCAAGCACGCTCCACTTCCTTCTGAAAATTCAGGCTAACAAAAGGATCATCTGGAGTATAATTAGGTAAATCCTTAGGTTCAACGCTGACCACTATTCCAGAATTGGCGTACGGATTATTTCGTTTACTAGGACTCCAGCCATTGGTAACCACTTCTTCCTGTTGGGTTGCACAAGGCGCGATGATTCCACCGGGGCACATACAAAATGAATATACGCCCATCCCATCTACCTGCTCCACCAGACTGTAAGCGGCAGGCGGCAAGTACGGATTGTCAGTTTCCCCGTGATACTGAATATAATTGATCACTTCCTGCTGATGTTCGGCGCGTACACCCAGCGCAAAAGGTTTGGCTTCGATCTTCACTCCTTTGTCGTGCAATAAATAAAAAATATCTCGAGCTGAATGCCCAGTCGCCAGAACCACCTCATCAAAAGCATATTGCTTTTCTTCATTGATCACAATGCCTTTTAAGACCTTATTTTCAATATGAAGATCCGTGAGTTTAGCATTAAAATGTACTTCTCCACCGGCAGCAATGATCGCTTCCCGCATTGCGGAAATCACTTTCGGTAATTTGTTAGTTCCAATATGCGGGTGTGCATCTACCAAAATATCTTCGTCTGCGCCAAAATGCACTAGCCATTCTAAACCTTTAAGTACATTACCGCGCTTTTTTGAACGGGTATATAATTTTCCGTCAGAATAAGTTCCGGCGCCTCCTTCCCCAAAACAATAATTAGATTCCGGATTTACAAGCTGGTCTTTATTTATCTTTGCCAGATCTCTTCGGCGCTCGCGCACATCTTTTCCACGTTCAAATACAATGGGCCTCAAGCCGGCTTCAATAGCGCGCAAAGCTGCATACAATCCGGCAGGACCGGCGCCTATAATGGCAATCTTTGGTGCATTACTTACGTCTTTCGGTACAAAACGATTCAAAGGTTCGAGCTGTTCATCTTGCTGCCAAATTTCAATCTGCAATTGTAATTTTATGGGCTTATTTCTAGCATCAATAGAGCGCTTTCTAATGCGCCAATCGGTCACAGATACCGCTTTGATCTTTGTTTTCCCTAAAGCTTGCTGAAGAATGTATTCTCGATTTTCCAGCAGTTCTGGTCTAATCGTAATTGAGGTAAGTGTACTCATAGACTGCAAATATACTTGCTATTTAGATCATCTCACGTGCTTCGATAAAAAAAGGCCTTGCGCATCACACAAGACCTCAAAACAAACAACGTATTTATGAAACTAAACTAAGGTTCTAACTGATATACCCGTACATAATCTATCGCATATTCCTGCGGAAAAATTGAATCATCTACTTCGGGGCCACCAAAGTTTCCGCCGATGGCTAGATTTATAATGAAGTAAAAAGGCTGGTCAAACGGCCAAACTGCTTTGGTCTTATCTTCAGGATTATAAACGAAAACCGATTGATCGTCTACGAAGAACTCTATTTGCTCCGGTGACCATTCTGCAGCATACACGTGATAGCCCTCTTCAATATCCTCAAACTTTGTTTTTTTACTGAAGGCAGAATCGCCGTGCCCCGCAGGCACGTGCAAGGTGGTGTACACCATATCTTCTTCTCTACCCACGTACTCCAGAATGTCGATCTCGCCACAAGCCGGCCAGCCTACTTCTTTAATATCGCTGCCTAGCATCCAGAATGCAGGCCAGATCCCCTGTCCCACCGCTACCTTTGCACGCGCTTCCATTCTTCCATACTGAAATTCGTGTTTTCCTTGTGTGGTTATGCGGGTTGAAGTGTAAAGATCTCCTTCCTTTTTTGCGGTAATGATCAACTTACCATCTTCAAGACGGTGATTCTCTTTCGTATAAACTTGACGCTCGTTATTTCCCCAACCACAAAGATTAGGGCAACCGTCACCGAGTTCAAAATTCCACGAGGTAAGGTCTAAGGCATCACCGTTAAACTCATCAGACCATACCAATTCACGCTCTTGTGCGTGAACTCCGAAACTGATTAGTGCTATAAATACTAGAACTTTTTTCATCACTTTTTATATTGAAAGCTTGCTTCTTTTAGATCTCTTGAATTGCTTCCCAACATCACGTTGAAGCTTCCTGATTCCGCTTCCCAAGTATTGTTAGCAGTATAGAACTCTAAAGTTTTTGCTGAAATTTCAAACGTCACTTTTTTGGTTTCTCCAGGATTTAAGCTTATCTGCTTAAAGTCTCGTAATTCTTTGACCGGCCGTGTACGGCTTGCAACCAAATCTCTAAGATACAGCTGTACCGTTTCTTTACCGGCAACGTCTCCCGTATTGGTCAATTCAATAGCTACCTCTAGTTTTTCTTCCCCTGAAAATTCACTTGCGCTTAAGCTGATCGCTCCATATTCAAAAGTTGTATAACTCAACCCGAAACCGAAAGGAAACAAGGCTTCGCGCGAACTGTCTTGATAACCCGAATATGTAACCATATTGCTTGCGGGTCGTCCTGTGTTCTTTTGATTGTAGTATAAAGGTTCTTGACCGACATTTCGTGGAAAAGAAACCGGCAATTTCCCTGACGGATTATAGGTTCCAAAAAGTACATCTGCAATGGCATTACCTGCTTGCGAACCTAAAAACCAGGTTTCTACAATCGCCGAAACTTGTTCGTTAGGTTTACTAATATCTAAGGGACGGCCATTCATCAATACCAAAACCACATTAGTATTCACTTTAACGACCTCATCAAGCAATTCCTGCTGTACACCGCGCAATTGAATCCCGGTTTGACTACGGCCTTCACCGGTTTGAAAAGCATCTTCACCCAAAACCATAACAACCACTTCAGACTTCTTTGCGGCTTCAATAGCTTTAGCAAAGCCGGAAGTATCGGTGTCATTGATTTCTAGCGGCATCAAGAAACTACGTTCTCCAATTCCTAAATCGGCACCTTTAGCATAATTGATTTGAACCTCATTGCCAACCGCTTTTTGAATTCCCTCTAAAACAGAAACCGCCGAATTCTTATCGGCTTGTGCGCGCCAGTTTCCTAATGGGGAATCTTTATCATCTGCCAACGGACCGATCACTGCAATGCTTTCTAAGGCTTTGCTCAATGGTAAAACCGAATTTTCATTTTTGAGCAAGACGATGGATTTACGTGCGATATCCCGGGCAGCTTCAAGGTGTGCTTCCGCAAGTAATACTTCTTGTTCGCGTTGCGCATCGCTGTATTTATACGGATCTTCAAAAAGTCCCAGATGAAATTTCACTCTTAAAATACGTCGTACCGCATCATCCAAAAGCGCTTCATCAATTGTATTTCCATTCACCAAAGGCTCCAGCGCTTCTTCATACACACGGCCTTCCATATCCATATCACTACCGGCAACTACAGCCAATTCACCGGCCTGCATTTTATCTTCAGCATACCCATGCGGAATCAGCTCAGCAATAGAACCCCAGTCTGAAACCATAAAACCTTTATAGTCCCAAGCGCCTTTTAAAATATCACGCTGCAAGTAAGTCGATGCAGTTGAAGGCACCCCATCGATCTCGTTGAACGAATTCATAAAGGTTGCTACACCGGCTTCGGCAGCAGCTTTAAACGGCAACAAAATGGCATTTTGCAACTCAGAAGTACCTACGTTTACCGTGTTGTAATCTCTGCCTGCTTCGGCAAAGCCATAACCTGCAAAATGTTTTGCACAAGCGGCAATGGTGGCAACATCTGCCAAATCGCTGCCTTGAAAACCTTTAATGCGTGCCACACCAGTCACCGCATTGAGATAAGGATCTTCACCGGCACCTTCCATAATACGGCCCCAGCGTGCATCGCGAGACACATCGATCATCGGTGCGAAAGTCCAGTGCACTCCGGCCGCGGCTGTTTCTTTAGCGGCGATACTTGCACTTAATTTCATCGCGTCGAGATCCCAGCTTGCGCTTTCTCCTAAAGGCACCGGAAACATTGTTTTATAGCCGTGAATCACATCATAGCCAAAAAGCAACGGAATTTTCAGTCTTGAGTTTTCCATTACGACTTGCTGTGCTTCGCGGGTAGCTTCAGCAGTGAGTACATTCAGCATAGAACCAACTTCGCCATTCTTTAGTTTTTGAAGTTTCGTTTTTGAATCGATATCAGATGGCGCACCGGTTACATCAAAGCTTCCGTTGTATTGCACCATTTGCCCAACCTTTTCCTTTACCGTCATCAATTCTAAAATCGAATCAATTTTGTGCTCAACCACAGGATCTAAGTCGTTGATTCCTTTGGTTTGGGCTTCTGACGTAAAGAACGGCGCGAAAACTGCGATCAATACAATTTTGAACTGTTTCATCGTTTTTTCTTTCAAATTAATCGCGCTGGTAAACACGTACGTAATCTACTTCCATAGCGCTCTGAGAAAAAGAGGCATCGACATCACCTCCAAGGTTTCCACCCATAGCGACATTGAGGATCATAAAGAAGTCCTTGTTAAAAGGCTTGGTTTCGTCATTTTGAAAAATGTGATACAACTCGTCATCTACATAAAAACGAATTTGCGTCTCGGTCCATTCTGCCGCATACACGTGGAATTCGCTACTTACCGTCTCTACCGTTGTTGCTTCTGAAATTGCATTAGCACCTGAATTCCCGGGGAAATGCAGCGTAGATAAAACCTCATTTTGATTACGACCTACGTGCTCCATAATATCGATCTCTCCGGCTCCCGGCCACGCATTGGTTTGATAATCTGCTCCCAACATCCAGATCGCAGGCCAAGTACCAACACCCTCGGGTAACTTAGCTCTGATCTCATAACGACCAAAGGTAAATTCCTGCAAACCTTCAGACTTTAAGCGTGCCGAAGTAAAGTCGAATCCCATATAGCTTTCGCGTTGCGCAGTTATTTTTAACACGCCATCTTCAACCACTACATTTTCGCTTCGGTCTGTATAATATTGTACTTCATTATTTCCCCAACCTGCTTGACCATTACCTAAATCATAGGTCCAGTTTGCAGGATTAGGAGCACCGTTAGTGTCAAATTCGTCTGACCAAACCAAATTAGGAAAGTCATCTTCTTCCGCTTGCGGTCCGCTACCTTGCACCGGTTTTTCAGCAGTTAAAATGATATACCACGCCAAACCTTGATCGTTACCCTGTACTGCTCTTAGCAACATTCGGTTTTCAGTAAGCGAAAGAATTTCATATTCATTGGTACCAATATAATAGCCTACAAAACCTTCGTTACTAATGGTCATTGCCGTACCGCGCTTACGCTCAGCAGCAACCACAGATTCTGATGGTGCTAAACTCACCGCACGCTCGCCAGAGGTATCAAACTCATAACAGCTATCGTCTGGTGATTGCCCATTAACCACGCTCGCATAGCTTCTATTAAAGAAACTCGCCCCGTTGTTATCATACTCATAGGTCAAATCTTCACCGGTCGTGGTACTAAAAATAAACTCATCGTCATAAGCACAGGTCGCCGCTGGAATATTGGCCAACGCAAAAGGCTCTGTAAATGAAAAATACGCCCAGAAATAGTTTTGCGTAGCATCATCATTATTAGGCCCAACACCCAAATGATTGGGTTCATTTGCTGCCCAATACCAGGTTTTGCTTCCGCCACCGGTTAACAACTCGATCGCTTCTGGGTCTGAGAAATCACTTTCTACCGTTACTTCTACCAACCTCGAACTGTTTACACCTCCCTGACCATAAGCCATTACCGTTACCTGGTAAGTATTGAGTCCGGTTTTTGTAAACCGCTTAGTGTACACTCCACTTGGCGCAACCGCTGTGGTTCCGTCAGGAAAAACAAACCTGTAGGTCACCGCATTGTCTGCGGTTGCGGTAAACGTTACATTTCCTGAGCCGTCGTCTGTCACATCCATAGTCACCTCAAGGTTTTGAGGTACTAAGATTTGCTCCAGAGTATTGTCATCATCCTGACAGCCTACTGCTAAAAACAGCAGTAAGCAATAGGATGTTATTTGAATTATCTTTTTCATGATATCTTACTATTTAATTCCTAGTTGTGGAAGTATACGTTGTCTACATAAACCGTTGTTGCTCCTGCAGGACCTCCGGAATAGATCAACTGTGCAATATTAGATTGCGAGGTTAGTGCGGTGAAATCTGCCAATGGAATATCTAAAGTCACCCACGTATTGCGCGTGAAGTCACCATTATCAAAATTCAATACGATCTCGTGCTCGCTGTCATCTCCTCCTTGATAAGTTCCATTAGCTCCAAAATCCACCAATTTAATACGAATTTGCGTCGCGTCGCCCGTCCAAATATCGGTGCTGAAGTGCGTCATAGCACTTGCATCAATTTGATTTACCGGCTCTGCACCTACAAAGTTTAATGCTGAATATTTCTTTACCGCATTTCCTGCTACTGCGATATCTTCAAGTGTTGCATCAGACCAATCTGTTCTCCATGTTGCCATCGCCTCATCGGTATACGCATCACTGAATAATGAGATCACATTTGCTGCGTCAAAGGTTGGTGCCGGTGCTGCCACTTGTGGACTGTCTGGTACTGCAGCCGCTTGGTTGTAGAAGTATAAATTATCTATGTAGAAGGTTCCGCCATTATCAGGCTGCACATCAAACTTGAATTGGAACACATTAGTTACCGAAATTTCCTGATCAGTAAATGCTGAAATTGGAATATCGATACTTGTCCATTCTCCGGCAGTCACTTCTAAGTTTACCGGACGCTCTCCTGATGTATCAATGATGAAAAACGGAATGCTTGTATAATCTGCAGACCAAACATCGATATGTACAAATTCGTATCCGGAAGCATCATACTCACCGCCAAGATCGATTCCCTGATAGTTAGCGTTTCCGTATTTAATTGCAGCGTTTCCAGCTAGATCTACTTGCTCATAGGTTGTTGATTGTCCCCAATTCGGGAAATAATTTACCGAAGCAGGATCTGTATAAGAATCACTGAAAATCGAAAGCACATCTGCTTCTGCCGCTTCCGGAGTTGGCGCAGCCATCACTGGCTCAGTCGCACCGCCGGTTTGCTCTATATCGTCGATATAGAAAGTTCCAGCTGTGGTACCCGGACCATCAACAAAAAACACCATCGTTGCATATTGCCCTGTAGGTACAAATGGTTCGCCAACACCCTGGCTTCCGTCGATGTAGCTTTTTACAGCTTCGGTAGCAAAATCAAAACTTAGGGTTTCCCATCCTGAACCCGTGTGGGTCTTAGTGATCTCGTTTTGACGTTCTCCGTTAACGCCTCCTTCAAATTTCAACAATACAGGTACTTCAACATCAGACCAGAATTTCAGAGTGATGGTTTTATTCGCTCCGCTGAAGTCAACCGGAGTACCCAAAGTGAATGCTCCACCTTCGTACTGAGCTCCAGAATTTGTGATCGCTCCTACGCTAGATGCAGTAGTGTTTGCTCCGGAAAGATCAGGATTGGTTACCACTTCAAAAGCAGCGCCATTGAACGTCCCGAAAGCGTAATTTACAGTAGGATCGTCAAAGGTGATTGGTAATGCAATAGGATCAACAGCACCGGTAATCGTTACTGTTTTAGTCAATTCAATGGTATTTGCACTTGCGCCCTTAGCCACAACGCGCACCATATAATCACCAGGTTCTTCATAAGTAAATTCTGCAGTGCTCCCAGCCATAACCGTAAGTGGTTCTTCCTCATCACTTGCACCAAAATACACATCAAACATAGTTGCATTGTCTGCTGTTGGTATTACTACAGCAGTAAGTCCGCTCACGGTAGTTTCAAAATCCAGATTTTCTGGTGCCGTAAACGATACTTTGATCATCTTGTTGAACTCGCTGGTTAATCCTGTAGATCCGGTTGCTGTGATACGTACCAGATACTCCCCTTCGGCATAGGTATAAGTGGTGCTTTCTCCTGCGTTTATAGTTATTGGTGCTTCTCCTTCAATACCAAAATCTATGGTAAAGGTTGAAGCACCTTCGCCTACAGGAGTAATAGTTACCATCCCTGTATCGTCCTGTGTGATCGCAAAGTTTGCAGTAACACCGGTAGGTGCAGAAATTTCTTGTAATGCATAATTTGTAATTACATCATCTTCACAAGCGGTAAAGATTTGGGCTACTGCCAAAAATGCTATTAGTAATCGTAAAATTTTCATCGTATCCTAGTGTATTAATTAGTATCCTTGATTTTGTTCCCAGCGATTTCCAGCCAGCTGAATCTCTATGGTAGGGATTGGGAATAATTCATTTTTATTTGCTGTAAAGCCCGGTATGTTTTGTGCCGCTCTCCCGGTACGTACCAAGTCGAAGAAGCGGTGTCCTTCACCTACCAGTTCTAGCCTTCTTTCTTCTAAAATAAAATCGGTAAGCGTGGCGCCGCTTGCAGCGATGTCGTGATCGGTATCGCCAAAAGCACGACGGCGTACACGGTTTAAGTATTCTCTTGCCAAAGCATCATTAGGATTAGCCTTACGGTTGTGTGCCTCTGCAGCCATAAGCAATACATCTGCAAAACGAATAGAACGGTAATTGTTAGGATTGGTAAGATTGGCATCTCCCAAATTGGCATCCCCTTTACGCGCAATGTATTTTCGGTTATAAAAACCGGTATGCTCGAAACCTTCATTGTATGTCGCTCCGTTTGCAGCGGCGAATTCTTCGATATTCAAAATAGCGATATCGCGACGCATATCTCCCGGTTCAAAAGCATCATAAGCTTCCTGTACAGGAACGTTAAAGCTGAATCCCGAGTCAAATAAAGGTCCGCTGTAATTACGTATTCCGTTGAAACCAACCGCTACATTTCCTTCACTACATTGCAAGCATCCAAAACCTGCTCCTTCTTTATCGGTGTATTGTACTTCAAAAACCGACTCGATATTGTTCTCACCTTCTAACTCAAAAATGGTGGAATAATCGTCTACCAAGTCATAAGGACCGGCAACCACCTGATCTAGTGCATTTGCAGCTTCGGTAAATTTATCTTGATACAGATAGGCTTTCCCTAACAATGCTCTTGCGGCTCCACTGGTGATTCGGCCTTCTTCAGCCTGAGTTGCCGGAAGCGTTTCCGCAGCAAAAATGAGATCTTGCTCAATTTGCGCATACACTTCTGCTCTTGGAGTTCTATCAACATTAAATTGATCTCCAAATAAAAGACGTTGATCTACCGCTAACGGCACATCACCAAACCATTTTATCAATTCGAAATAATAATAAGCACGTAAAAAACGCGCTTGAGCTATAATCTGATCTTTTCCTGAAAAATCAATTTTATCCTGAAACTCTAGAATGTAGTTTGCGCGGTTCACTCCGGCAAACATCCATCCCCAAATGTCACGCAGTTGCTGATTGACCGGCGTGTGGGTCATATTATCAATTTCCTGAATCCCCGGCGTGTCGGTAGCGCTCTCGCCACCGGCAAGGGTATTATCTGAAGCAATCTCACCGACCATTACATTCAAATAAGTTGCTTGTAACAGATCGTATGCGCCAACTAAGGCTTCCTGATAATCTTCTTCAGAATTGAAAAAATCCTCTGAATTCTCATTGATGGGGTCTACTTCTACAAAGTCGTCCCCGCAAGCCACCATAAGCACTGCGGCAAAAAGGCTTAAAAATGCACGTTGTATATTATATTTTTTCATCGCTCTTCTTTTAAAATTTGAAGTTCATTCCTGCAGTATATGTACGTGGAACCGGGTAGAATCCTTGGTCGATTCCGCCACCAATAGGTGCTCCCGAAGAAGCTGAAGGATCGTATCCTTTATACTCTGTTAGCGTAAATGCATTGGTCACCGCCAAGTAAAAACGCAGCTTTCTGATGCCTAATTGATCTAAGACTTCATTGCCTAAACTATAGCCTAACTGCACGTTTTGTAGTCTTACATACGAACCGTCTTCTACATAAAAATCAGAGAATAACAGGTTTGAGTTAGGCCCTACAGTCACACGCGGATAGGTGTTTGAAGATCCCGGCCCTGTCCAACGGTCCAAAACATAATTAGTTTTATTAGTCAAGTTTTGATTACGGTCGTATGAGCGTACAATGTCATTGCCTATAGAAGCAAATGCATAAGCCGTGAAGTCAAAATTCTTATAATTGAATCCTAAATTAAGACCCATCGTAACATCCGGAATAGGGTCGCCAATATTCACACGATCATCGCCATTAATAATTCCATCCCCGTTTTGATCTACGAAGCGTAAATCTCCCAAGGTAGCATCGGTTTGTGTTGCGTGCGCATCAACTTCAGCTTGAGATTGAAAAATACCGTTGGTTTGTAAACCGTAGAAATACCCGATTGGAAAGCCGGCTTCCATACGTGCAGGCGGCTCCTGACCGAAACCAAAACTTCCACCCGGAATAAATCCGCTTTCATTCCCTACTTCAAGCACTTCATTTTGAAGCGTGGTGAAGTTGTAGCTCAAATTGAATCCCGCATCGTCACCAATTGGCTGATCATAAGAAACCGAGAATTCTAATCCTTGGTTCTCAACACTTCCGGCATTTACGATTGGAGCTCCTGCACCCGGCGCATAAACTCCTAAAATTCCCGAAACTTGAGGCACTAGCAATAAATCATCGGTACGACGCTTAAAATAGTCCATCGTAAGATCGATGCGATTATTGAATAAGCGTGCATCAAAACCGACATCAAAGGTCTTCTGACGCTCCCATTTAATTTCAGGATTAGAAAGCTGACCGGCAGCAACACCGTTCACGAGTTCGTCATCAAATACGTAAGTTCCTTCTGCGTTAAGCGTAGAAACGTATCCGAAAGCTCCAATACGGTCATTACCCAAAATACCGTAACTCGCTCTAAGTTTTAAAAAGTTGAGCAGATCACTAGACCCGAAGAAGGGCTCATCACTTGCCACCCAACCGATAGAAGCCGAAGGGAAATAACCAAATTTATTCTCCGGTCCAAAGTTTGAAGAACCGTCACGGCGCAACACTGCTGAAAGCAAATAACGCTCCTTGTAGTTATACTGAACACGCGTAAAATAAGAAAGTAAACGCTGATCAAATTCAGCAGGACCACTGATGTCACGTGCATCGATCACCTCGCCTGCTCCTTCAAGTGTAGCTTCGGCAAAAGTGGTTCCCGGCACATCTCTCCCCGTGAAATTGTAAAATTCGCCGCTGGTTTTGAATGCAGACATACCTAGCAAAACGGTAAGGTTGTGATCGTCTGCAAACGTATTCTGATAAGTCAAGAAGTTATCAAACGTATAATCCCTAAAGAAACTGTCGTTTACAAAATATTGATTCACCCCCAGGTTGTTGAAGACTTTTCCGTCTCCAAAATTCAATCCTGCCGGTAAATAACTACGGCCACGCACTTCAGAATAGTTAAACTGATAGCGTGATTCTGCCGTAAAATGATCCCAGAAATTATACGAAAGTCCTACCGTCCCAGTAAGCTTATCTACCTCGTTGGTATTAAAGGTATTCGCAATTTGCGCGATAGGGTTGATCACCTCATTCCCTAGACCGTTTGCAATCGTAAAGTCTCCATTAGCATCACGAACACTGAACGTAGGCGCCATATTCACCGCATTGAACAACACAGATCCCAATGCATTTTCAGAAAGGGTTTTTCTATTAGAATGCGTATAGATCGCTGTTGAAGAAAACCTGAGATTTTCTAAAATATCATAATCGTAACTACCTCTTCCTGTAAAACGGTTGAAGTTTACCGCTCCGCCTCCAACAATTCCATCCTGATCTAAATATCCTGCACCTACAGAATACGCCGATTTTTCACCACCTCCATACACAGTTGCGTTTATATCTGAGAGTAAGGCTTGTCTAAACACCTCATCCTGCCAGTTGGTTCCTTGACCAAGAACCGCAAGATTAGGAAATGGAGGCGCTTGATTTCCTGCTGCGTAAGCCTCGTTGATGATCACACCATATTCAGTTGCATTAAGCACCGGAAGTTTACGCGTGGTTTCCTGTAAACCTACATACGTATCAACGTCTACACGCAGGTCACTGTTTTTACGACCTCCTTTTGTTGTGATTAAGATCACACCATTTGCAGCTCGTACCCCGTAAATACCGGCTGTAGCATCTTTTAAAACATTGATGCTCTCGATATCATTTGGGTTGATCACACTAAGATCTTCGATCACCGCACCGTCAACCAAAATTAAAGGTCGGTTGTCTCCGTTGGTAGAAATACCACGGATAGAGATCGTAGAAGCACTACCCGGCGACCCCGAATTGGAGCTGATATTAACCCCTGCCACACGACCTTGTAAGGCTTGTTCTACCCGCACAGGGTTTTGCTCCTCAATGGTTTCAGAACCTACAACGCTTACCGCACCGGTAATTTCTTTCTTCTTTTGCGTTCCGTAACCAACCACGACGACTTCATCTAGTGCACTAGTATCTTCAACCAATTGCACGTTAAGGTCTGCAGCCCCATTTACGGCTATTTCCTGAGTTTGAAAGCCCAAATAGGAAAACACCAAAATGCTCGAAGACGGGACATCTAAACTGAAAAGACCGTCAAAATCTGTACTTGTTCCTGAGGAAGAACCTTTCACAATTACATTCACTCCCGGCAGTGGCATTCCTGACATATCTGTCACAGCACCTGTAACGCGCACTTCGGTACCGGTCTGGCTAAAGAGCCCCGAAGTGAGCAACCCGAATAAGATCAAGGATAAAAATGATTTCATAAATTTTAATTTGGAAATCAAATCTATCTTATAACTAAATCGTATTCGAGAAAACGACCTCAACAAAAAATATACAGTTGCTAAATCAAAGCGAAAATACTTCACTTTTTAGCGCAAACGCTTTCGCTATAAGGCTTTTTAGCAGTTGTTAAATTTAAAAATGTAAAGGCTATAAATAGCTATTGCTAAAATTACTATCGTTTTCGTATAGGTAATGTATAGGTGATTTTAAGAATTGATGAGGTGATCTAAATCGACAAAATATACTCAACAAGACTTTCTTCGTGTTCCAACTCCATTTTCTTGCGCAGACGGTATCTTTTGATTTCTACACTTCTCACCGAAATGTTTAAAAGCGGAGCTATTTCTTTTGAAGATAAATTAAGTCTAAGGTACGCGCAGAGTTTCAGATCGTTTGGAGTAAGTTTAGGATGCAGCTCTTTAATTTTCTTTAGAAAGTCTTTATCTGCATTATTGAATGCTTCTCTAAAAAACTCCCAATCCTTTTTAGGGTTCAAGTTTTTATCTATAATCTTAATTACGGATTTCAGTTCATTTTCTTGAGTATCCGAATCCAATTCCTTTTTAATAGCATTGAGCAATTCGTTTTTCTTAACAATACTCATCGTGGAAGCTGCCAATTCACGGTTCTTGCTTTCTACATCTTGTTGCAGTTTCTCATTCTCCAGTTTCATGATTCGGCGCTCATTCTCATAGGTTGCTACTTCCAACTTACGCTGATTAATCTCAATAAGCCGTTCCTTTTGTCTTTTGTAAAACTTACGGTTAACGACCTGAATGCCTATAAATATTAAAACAAGAAGCACTCCATAAATTATAATCGCAACCACAGAAAAATACCACGGGCGTGCTACAGTAAAAGAATATTGTAGCGTGTTTTCTGATAATTGATCCCCTATGCGTGCTCTTGCTTCAAAGGTGTATGTTCCCGGTGGTAAATTTTCAAACGAGGCCGTAGCACTGGTTGACCAGTTGGTCCATTCTTCATACAATCCTTTTAAACGATACTGATAGACGACTGCTCTAAACTTCTCATATTCTGCTACACTAAAATCAAAAGCGAATGTATTTTGTTTGTAATGAAATGCTTCGGCAGTTGTTTGATCTAGTGTGACCAATTCTCCTTCGCGACTTCCATTCTTTATGGTTCTAAGCTTTATGAAATACTTTTCATCGCTAAGCTTTTCGGTATCTAAAATTATATAACCCGTTGCATTACCCAGCAGATAGGTATTTGAGTCCAGATAAGTAATGTTTTCAAAACCGGGAATATCTTTTCTTGTTTTTGCAGGCAAGGCGATCCTTCTTACTTTAAGCTGATCTGCCAGAATTCCGGGCTCAAAATACAGCACTTCCTGCTCATTGAAAGCCCACAGCCTATTATTGCCGGTGTCATAGGTAAGTTTACCCGAAGAATAGCCTCCTGATTCTAAAAACGTATGAGAAAGTAAACTGTCTTTTTCAAAAACTTGCGCGGACTTATTCAGTCTAAAAATCCCTTCCTCATAGGCGTATAGCACCTCATTATTGTATTTAAAAATACTGGACTTAGCACCTTTAGGGAGCTGCTTCAGGAGTCTGGATTCAGTGATCGTTCTAAAGCTATCATCAATATTCAATTTAAAAACCCCTTTATATTCGTGGCTTACATAAAGCGTCTGTGGACCGCTAAAAGCAAAATACCTGCTCGAGATATCAAAGCCTTCCAGTTTATTGCGTAACTGCCATCCTGTTTCCTTTCGCTCTAAAATATAGAGTCCGCTATAATTACCCTGAATCGCAAGCGTATCGTTCATTTGATGCACATCCCAAGTTCCTGCGATATTAGCTATGGGAATCACCCTATTCTCTTCTACACGAAAAGTTCCTTCGTGATGTCCACAAATAAGCGCATCACCCAGGACGTTCAAACTCCACACCTGCCCTTTAGTGTCCGGAATAAGTTGATATTCCTCACTTGCAGCAGCGTCCTTTTTATAAAAAAGTCCTTGGTTGGTTCCCACATACAAATAGCCCTTATGCTTTTTTGCTGCATAAACTGCCCCTAAACTTCCGTCATAATCGGTATACACTCTAAAAGCCGAATTGCTATTAACCACGCTGATCCCGTTATCCAGACCAAGCCACACGTGTGCCTCTTGATCTTCCCAAAGACTCAGTACCGTGTTGTTAGAAAGTCCCGAAATCTGATCAATCTGATACTTTATCTTTCCCGCGGCATCAAGATGGTAAAGGCCGTTAGAAATGGTTCCTAAAAGCAGGGTTTGATCAGATAATTGAAGCGCTGCATACACCGTTTCGTTAGCGATCGCATCTTGAGCTTCATAGTTCCAAGACGACATTTCGCCGTTAGGCTTTAACTGAAAAATCCCATGTTTTTGGGTGACTGCCATTAGTGAATTATCCTTGCTATACAATGCGACCAACAAGTAGTCTGAAAACGGCAATGCGTCAGATATCAATACGGGTTGACCGTTCTGAAGTTGGTACAAACCCAAACCTTCCTGTTGAAAATAAACTGATTTCCCGACTAGAAAAGACCGTACAATAGCCGATTCTGAATCTATGATTTGAAAATTTGAAGTCTCTGTATTGTAGCTGTAAATGCGATCTAAAGATTGAAAAAGAATGAGGTTATCAACCAAAATAATATTCCAAAACTGCTCATCTTCAATAAGTGGCTCCTCTAATTTATCGCTTAGCGACGTATACTGCAACAAGCCATTACTGCCACGCTCCCAATAGCCAAATTCCATATACGCCCCTGTGTAAATCAGATCACCTTGAGTCGCAACGGAGCGCATAATGGTTTTATTAGAAGTAGGGTACAAACGCCATTTGGCTCCATCATACTCGAGCAATCCAGAATTATTGGCCGCGTAGATCAGCTTATCCTCCCCTTGCGTAATATCCCAATTCTGGTTTTCGGCATTGTATTGCTCGGGAGTAAAATTGAGTACAGGCGGCAACTCTTGGGCAGTGCTTGCAAAAATAAAGCACAACCAAAACAGCAAGTATAAGGGTTTCGTAAATCGCATCACCGGGCAATATACTCAATTAGCTGCAATCTTTTTATGCGTTCTACCACATCAAGTAGCGTGCTGATTCTGTCCGCAAATATGCATATCGGAAGCGTACACAACCTCTATTTGCGGAATAGCATTTTTAATTAAACTAAATTTTACGTTCTTTATCTCCGCTTAGAATTGTTTACTTTTGCCAAAAATTTCAGCTTCATGTTCTCTATTTTCAGTTCGAAAAAATTTCTTGCCGCTAAACTGGGTGAATTCACCGATATTCATAATCATATTTTACCGGGAATTGACGACGGAGCTAAAACTCCCGAAGATTCTCTTCAGCTATTAACGCAGTTTAAAGAAATGGGTATTACCAACCTCATTTGCACACCGCATACGATGAGTGATTATTACCCCAATACGCCTGAGACTATTTTAGATGCTGAAGCTACGCTGAAAACCTTTCTAAAAGAAAACGGCCACTCGGAGTTCAGTATCCGGTCTTCCTCAGAATATATGATGGATTCCGGCCTTGTAGATCTTTTGGAGAACAAACAGATCTTACCGCTAAAAGACAACTTTGTTTTAGTTGAAATGTCATATTTACAACCCCCTGTAAACCTTAGAGAAATCCTTTTTAAAGTAGGTAATTCTGGTTTTGTACCTGTGTTGGCGCATCCTGAGCGTTATGCTTTTTATCACGCCAAATACGATACTTATAACGAACTTAAGAATATCTGTAAATTTCAGTTAAATGCGCTGTCTCCTAGCGGTTACTACGGACCCGGTATTGCAAAAATCGCCCTAAAATTACTTAGCGAAGGTATGTACGATTTCATTGGTACAGACACGCACCACATGCGTCACGTTGAGAATTTGAAAAAAGTAAAATTTGCCGGAAAGTACGAGCAAGATCTCGACCGAATCATTAGCAATACCAATGCTAATTTTAGCTAAGCTAGGGCAAGCTTTTGAAGTAATACACGTGCTTCAGCGGACTTAAATGCTTCAGCTGCCTCAATACACTGCGTTAGCATTTCTATATCAATTTGCGTTGTGGAAGGGGCAATACGTTGCAAAACATCATTATCCATTGAATCTACGGTATCGCTTTCTAGATGTAGAAGTTCTTTTTCTTTTTCATACTCCGGAAGTGCTTTGTATGCTATCGGATATTCTGACAAAGAGATACCTAACAATTCTTGAACCAAATGATTAGCAATTTGTGCTACGGTCTGCACCGAAAAAAGCTTTGGAATAAAAACTCCACCGCTGTGCGCAGTATCAAGAATCGCAAGGACCATTGGTAATAACTGATCTTTGTGGATATAAGCGCGTTGCACCTCATTCCCTTTTATTTCCAACGGAAGATTTTGCTTTATTCGCTCTTTAAACACAGGAACCACAGAACCCGAAGAATCATATACATTACACAAACGCAAAATACTGAGTTGTGTTGTCGTAGTTTCAGTCTGTTTGAAAAGCAAATATTCTTCGACAACCTTTTTAGTTTTACCCATCACACTTATGGGCTCGACCGCCTTGTCTGTTGAAATAAACAGGAAGCGCGCGATATTGTGTTTACAAGAAGTGTCAATAAGTAATTTGGCGCCCTTAATATTTGTTTTCACCGCTGCACACACATTTGCTTCCATTAAAGAAACGTGTTTATAGGCCGCTGCGTGGAAAACGAGATCAATGAGGTGTCTTTCAAATAACGCCGCAATAAAAGTAGCATCACAAATACTTTCTAGGTAATAGGTCAACTTCACCTTCGGAAAATGTATCGCCATTTCTTGTAGTAAGCTATGCATTCCCAATTCGGAGATATCTACCAGAATTAGTTGCTGGGGTTGGTAATGGGCTAGGCCTAAAACCAGTTCGCGGCCAATACTTCCAGCGGCGCCGGTTATGAGAATAGTTTGGTTTTTAAGCTCAGAAATCTTCATAATTAAGCCGAAAAATACGCATTTATTGCCTGCTGAATTCGATTGAGATCTTCTTTTGTCAAACCACATCCGGATGGCAGACACAATCCAGTCTTCCATAAGGATTCCGCATGTTGCGCTCCAAAATAATGCTGTTCATCATAAATCTCTTGAAGATGCAAGGGCTTCCAAGGGAAACGGGATTCAATTCCTTTTTCGGCTAAAAAAGCTTGAAATCGTTCCGGATTTTTGGTCAAATTACTTCCTGTAAACCGAATTACAGTCAGCCAATAATTCGTATAATATTCCTCATTTTGAACGCTGAGGACCTCAATTTCTTCTATTTCGGTAAAGCATTCCTGATAAAACTGATACAGCTCCCGCTTCTTTTGAATTCGTTCTTTGAGCGTTTGTAACTGACTCAAACCAAGCGCTGCATTCAATCCCGGCATCGCATAATTAAAGCCTACTGCATCGTGTTCAAATCCTGTTGTCGTACTTTTTGCCTGACGCGACAAATGTCTGGCTTCTTCGGTCTTTTGAGCATCTTTACAAATCAGCGCACCACCGCCACCGGTGGTGATGATTTTATTACCGTTAAAGGATAAAATACCGTAATCGCCAAAAAGTCCGCAAGCTTGATCATTATACCTGCTCCCTAAAGCTTCGGCTGCATCTTCAATCAATGGAATCTCATAATCTTTGCAAAGCTTGGCTATTTCTTCCACTTGACAGGGAATCCCAAAGGAATGAACCGCAACCAGAGCCGCCGGTTTTTTGTTTTGTTTTAGGCACCATTTAATAGCCTCCTTTACATATTCAAGAGCAAGATTGTAAGTGCTCTTTTCGCTATCGATAAAAACAGGGATCGCTCCTAAATAGGCTATCGGATTTGAAGAAGCTACAAAACTCATCGTTTGGCAGAGTACAAAATCGCCGCGTTGCACGCCGGCTAATTTTAAAGCAAGATGTAAGGCTGCAGTTCCTGAGTTTAAAGCCACTACTTCCCGATCCGTTTGCAAGAATTCACGGAGTTGGTTTTCAAACTTTGTCACCGCGGGTCCGCCGGAAGTCACCCAATTTTGCTTGACAACCTCAGCAAGATAATCTACCGCCGTGGCCTCAATAGAAGGCAATGCAAGCGCTATTTTTTTTGGCTCAGCCATTGCTGTTTTCTTTTAAATTGGTGAAATTCTTGATCAAACTATTGAGATAGAAATGTAGTACCATACTGAATGCGACTTGTACCACCAGAAATAACAACACCCCTAAAAGAGGTTCTAAATACCAAGCCCCAAATACATTTAATAATGTCAAAATCACCACAAGCGTTACAATTCTAGAATGGCTGTATCCCAATCGCAGGAGCGAGGAATAACTGTGTAATTTATCTCTTTTGAAAAGTGCTTGTTTGCGGCTTAGTCGTAAAATCAAGACACGAATCGTATCTGCAATAGGAAACCAAAAAAGCGCAAGCAGAACTGGTAAACGTTGCTGAAATGAGTCTAATTGCGTGTTGTTGATGTTCAAATCTGCTTCTAAAAAGAAAATTCCTAAACAAGCGCAGCAGAAACCAATGAATAATGAACCACTGTCCCCCATAAACAACGCCGCCGGCTCGCGGTTCAACTGCCTAAATCCGAATAAAGCAGCAGCCAGACACATCAAAAAGACTCCCGAAAATAGCGTCTGAAAATACAATAACCCTAATATGAAAATGAGTGCTACTGCCGTCGCTAACCCGTCAACGCCATCGATAAAATTAAAAGCATTCGTTAAAAAAGTGATCATCACGACACTGATCAAAACACTCAAGGCAAACGGTAACCGAAAAAAACTGTGTTCTAACAATACCGACTCTAACCGCAAATCTCCTAAAACCACCACCGCAGTAATGATCGCGATCTCAAAAAGAAGCTTAAGCAACCATCCCAAAGGTTTGAGGTCGTCAACCAAGCCCAATACAAACATCCCTATTGCTCCCATTATAAAATAGAAATAGGCACTGTTGATTATAATCTGGTCAAATAATACAATTGGGAGCACAACACCAATGATCAATGCTATTCCTCCTGAGGCAGGTACCGCCCTTTGATGTAGTTTTTTTCCACCCACATCATCAATAAAATACCCTGCTAACTTCTGTGTGCATAGCAATCTCCCGACCATGAAACTGGTTAAAAACGCTATCACTGCCGGTAAAATGTATAGGACTAAAGGAGACACTTCTAATTGTTTTGTGCTTCAAAGATACACTTTACACCTTTGCTTCTTATGCATAAAAAAACCTCCCGGTGAGGAGGTTTTAAATTTATATTGAAGATTTTGTTATTCTTCTAAGCTTGCATCAAGGCTGATCTCAGCATTTAATAATTTTGAGACCGGGCAATTTTCTTTTGCTTTGGTTGCAATCTTTTTAAAGGTTTCTGCGTCACATTCCGGTACTTTACCCACTAAGGTCAAGTCGATTTTGGTGATTGCACCATCCTCAAAAGTTACGTTAGCGTCCGTTTTTAGATCTTCGGCAGTGTAGCCTTCTTCGCCTAAAAAAGCGGTCAATTGCATCGTGAAGCAACCTGCGTGTGCAGCACCAATCAATTCTTCTGGGTTTGTTCCTTTTCCGTCTTCAAAACGGGTTGCAAAACCATATTTTGATGCGTCTAGAACTTTACTTTCAGTAGAAATGGTTCCCATTCCTGCTTTGATTTGCCCTTTCCAGTTTGCTGATGCCTTTCTTGAAAATTTCATAATTATTTTTCTTTTTTTGGTTTAGTCTAAAAGTAGGCATCAACAGTACCGCATCCTAGTACTTTAGATATATTTTAGCGTTTAAAACCCAAGTATTAACGGGCTTTAACAGCATTTTGGTTAACTTGCAGATATGAAAGCAGCTACGGTTACGCAGTTAAAAAAAGAACTCAAACACAAAGATGAAGACGAACTTCTCAATATTTGTTTAAGGCTCTCAAAATTCAAAAAAGAGAACAAAGAACTGCTCACCTATTTGCTTTTTGAATCAGATTATGAGCCGGGTTATGTTACACTGATCAAAGAAAGCATCGATGAGCAATTTGAAACGCTCAACACGCGAAATTATTACTGGATGAAAAAGTCCATCAGAAAGATTTTGCGCGAGACTAAAAAGTACATCAGATATTCGGGAAATAAAGAGACCGAAGTACAACTCTTGCTTTATTTCTGTGAAAAAATGCACGCGGTGCGCCCTGCGATTCGCAATAACAATACGTTGCGTAATTTGTATTTACGCCAACTGGAATACATTCATAAAAAGATCGAAGCCTTACACGAAGATTTACATCTCGATTATTATAACGCCTTAGAAAAGCTGAACTAAAATGACACAACTACAACTAAACAATCTTAACGTAAGCATTGATAAAGGTCAACTTTCAAGTTTTAAGAAAGACGACTATGAGTATATTCACCAAGTGGGAAGTCCCGGCTGGGGAAAATCTGACGATGAAATGTTTCCTATAATCGGCCCAACAGACGAAGCCAGTTTTAAAGTAAAAACGCCTAAAGGTGAGGCTATCCTAGATCAACACGGATTGTTGCGCGAACTCACTTATACGCTTACTTCGTCAACAGCAACTACAGCGGTTTTTGAAAAACAGTATACCGCAGGAACCAAGATCAAAAATTCGAAATTCCCTAAAAAATCTACGGAAGAATGGCTGAGCTGGCCGTATGATTTTGTGTTTAAAAAGCAATTCAGTCTCAGTGAAGATGGACTCAAAATTGAATTCGTCATTAATGGAGAACCGGAAATGCCTTTCATGCTGGGGTATCATCCTGCCTTTAAATTGCGTACCGAAAAACCAACGGTTTTCAATGCTAAAAAAGAAATTAGTCTAGCCGAAATTATGGAGGTAGGAAGCCGAGCCTTTCAAGTGCCTGATTGTTCTGAGATCACACTGAACGACGAAAATTCGATCACGCTGAAATCTGAAGGTTTTGGCAATTTTATGCTGTGGACCGAAGTCACCAATATGGTTTGTGTGGAACCGGTAAGCTTCTACCCTTATGCTGTAGCACAAGAAAACCTGAGTGAAGGCTTTCAAATCTTACCGGAAGGAGGAGCAACGTTTACAGTGTTACTGAAAATCTAAACCAAAGCATTTTTTAAAATAGTTACGGGATGCTGCGCTTGGCGCTGTGTCCCGTCTTTTATTTGATGCCTACAGCTCGTACCCGGCGCGGCAATAAGCGTGTCTTCTGAAGCCCTGCGTACCGCAGGAAACAGGGTTTGCTCTCCTATTTGCATACTCAACGCATAATGTTCCTTTTCATACCCAAAAGAGCCAGCCATCCCACAACATCCAGACGGAATGATCGTAGGCGTATAATTTACCGGAAGGTTTAAGATAGCAAAGGTGTGTTCTATTCCGCTTAAGGACTTTTGATGGCAATGCCCGTGAATCTTCAGCCTCTGGGCTTCGGTGGTAAACGAAGCTGCTTTGATACGTTCTGCTTTAATTTCAGCACTTAGAAATTCTTCAATGGTAAAGGTGTTTTTGGCTAAAATTTGAGCTTCCTCTATATCTTTTGCCAACCGAATATACTCATCCCGAAAACCTAAAATCGCAGAAGGCTCAATTCCGACTAGAGGATGTTCCTCATCAATCAATTCTTTAAAAATAGTGATGTTTTTTTGAGCAGCTTTGCGTGCTTCCTTCAAAAACCCTTTAGAAATAAAAGAACGGCCGCTCTCGGCGTGCGCCACTATACGCACTTCATAATTGAGTCGCTGTAATAAGATCACGGCGTCTTCACCAATTTGCGCATCCAGATAATTGGTAAACTCATCGGCAAATAAATAGACCGTCTTGATAGGCTGTTTAGGGTTGAAAGCTTTCAATTTTTTAAAACGCGCTCTCAAGGTTCGTTTAGATACCGGCGGAAGGCTGCGCTCGGGAGCAACTTCGAGGGTTTTCCTGATAAATCTTCCACTCAGTTTAGCTTTGTATAATCGGTTAGTAATCCCCGGAAGCACTGCTCCTACTTTATTTAAATATGCGTTAAATGCAAACGCTCGTGTGCGCAGCGAACTCCCGTTCTCCTTTTTATATTGGTATTCAAATTCGGCTTTTAAGGCTGCGACATCCACATTACTGGGGCACTCACTCGCACAGGCTTTACAGCTTAGGCACAGATCAAAAACCTCTTTTAATTCTTTATGATTAAAACTGTTCTTACGTTCTGATTGGGTTAAGAATTCGCGTAAGGCATTTGCTCTTCCACGTGTGGAATCTTTTTCATCGCGTGTAGCGCGATAACTGGGACACATCGTTCCGCCGGCAGCCGGTAGTTTCCTACAATCGCCTGTTCCGTTGCATTGTTCTGCAGCGCGTAAAATTCCTTGGGTATCATCAAAATTGAGTAAGGTATCAATTTCCGGTTCTTCTCGATCTGGAGTGTAGCGCAGGTTCTCGTCCATCGGATTAGCATTCACCAGCTTTCCGGGATTAAAAATATTATGTGGATCAAAGAGTGTCTTTATCTGCTTTAAACGCTCATAATTGGCACTGCCGATCATCAGTTCTACAAACTCCCCACGCACGAGTCCGTCGCCGTGTTCGCCGCTCATCGAACCTTGATATTTTTTAACCAAGTTTGCTACTGCAGTGGTGATGTTCCTAAAAAGGACCACATCGTCTGCTTTCTTTAAATCAAGAATAGGTCGCAAATGCAGCTCTCCGGCTCCTGCGTGCGCATAATACACCGCATCCTGTTTAAAGTCAGCCATCAGTGTGCTAAACTCATTAATGTAAGGCGCAAGATCTTCTAATGCCACGGCGGTATCTTCAATACAGGCTACCGCCTTACGGTCACCTACAATATTTCCTAATAAGCCCAAGCCTGCTTTTCGTAATTCCAAAGCCTGATTGATCTGGGAGCCTTCAAGGGTAGGATAAGCATAGCTCAACCCAGAATTTTCAATAGTATTGATTAATTCCACAGCTTGTTTGCGTGCATCGTCTAGCGTATTTGCACGCACTTCTAGCATTAAGATCGCAGCAGGGTCGCCTTCAATAAAAAAGCGGTTTTTCTGCTGCTCCCGATTATTGAGGGTACAATCAAGAATTACCTTATCCATCATCTCGCACGCATACAGCTTATGCTGCATCGCTGGTACAACCGCCTCTAAACAGGCCGTAATACTTTCAAAATGCGCCGCAACCATCACTCCGTGTTTTGGAGGAAGTTCGTCTAATTGTAACGTTATTTCAGTAGTAAATGCCAGCGTTCCTTCACTTCCCGAAAGCAACTTGCACATATTAAACGGCTGCTCGTTTTCTTTTTTAAAAACCGAATTATCTAGCAGAGCGTCCAAAGCGTAACCTGTATTTCTACGATGGATTTCAGGTTTGGGAAATTTAGATCGAATTTCCTCTTGTGCTTTTGCATTGTTGAGTTGGTCGTAGATTCCGCTATACAGCTTTCCTTCAAGCGTATTCAGCTTGCGCTTCTTATGAAATGTTTTCGCTGAAATTTCATGGAAACGTACGGTACTGGCATCACTTAAAATGGTTTTCAATTGCAACACCTTATCGCGTGTTACGCCATATTGAATAGAAGTAGTTCCTGAAGAATTATTACCTACCATTCCACCGATCATACAGCGGTTTGAGGTTGAAGTATTCGGTGCAAAAAATAGACCGTGTGGTTCAAGATAGCGATTCAACTCATCGCGTATCACCCCAGGTTGAACGGTAACCGTTTTGTTTTGCAAATCAAGCGAAATGATTTCAGTAAAATATTTAGACACATCTACCACAAGACCATCACCTACGCACTGTCCTGCAAGAGAAGTCCCGGCCGTACGTGGAATAAGACCAATCTTATTTTTTTCAGCAAAAAGAATAAGCTGCTGAATATCCTGCTCACTTTTAGGAAACGCAACACCAGCGGGAATTTGACGATAAACCGATGCATCAGTCGCATACAAGGTTTTATGCAAATCATCAAAAAATAAATCGCCGTCAAGGGATTCTTTAAGTTCAGTTAGCGCTTCTGTGAGATGTGTAATCATAGGCTAAAGGTACAACTATTACCGGTCTTTATCGTTAACAAAACCTTAGACAAGCTTAACAAAATATTGGCGCAACCCCTGTAAACACTGATGCTATTCAAGATTACATTTGCAGTACTAACATTTAAAAAAAACACTTATGAAAAAATTACTTATAGCTTTTGTAGTTATCGCAGGATTTTCATTTTCTGCCCAAGCACAGGATATTGCTCCTAACGCGTTAGGACTTAGATTAGGAGACAGTGACGGTTTTGGTGCTGAAATTTCGTATCAGCGTGCACTTGGCGGAAACAACCGATTAGAGCTTGACCTTGGGTTGAGAGATGGAGACAACTACGATGGGTTTAAACTAGCCGGTTTATACCAATGGGTATGGAATATTGATGGTGGTTTTAACTGGTATGCCGGTGTAGGTGGTGGTCTTGCATCATATGGTTATGACGACAATCGCTATGACGATGATACCTTTGTATTTGCTGCCGGTGACATAGGTATTGAGTATGATTTTGACATTCCGTTAGTGTTATCACTTGATTTCAGACCTGAGATAGGTTTTGGTGACGGAAATGATTATTACGACAATGACGATCTTGATTTTGATATCGCATTAGGTATACGTTATCAGTTCTAATAAAACATATTGAATCAAATAAAAACCCGCTTTATCGAGCGGGATTTTTTTTGGAACTGTCAAAGAGTTCTATATTCTGAGGCTTAACTCGCAATTAAAAATTTGTTTCCAAGCTATTCCTCTTAAGCTTATCTTCAGATAGTGTGTACTGATAGCGTTAACGTGTAGTTTATGGCTACACACCTTTAGATTAGGAAACCGAAGTTTTCTTCGGCTCATTTTTTTGAATGGCCTTCTCGTAGACTTCCTCATACATCGGCACGATTTTTTCGATCGCGAAATTCGCTGCCTGTTCCCGTGCTTGTTGCTTAAAACGTGCTAAGTCTGCATCAGCACTCAAAATACGTAAAGCATTCTGAGCCATTTCTTCAACAGCTCCTACAGCACTCATAAAGCCGGAAACCCCATTGATATTTACTTCTGAAAGTCCGCCGGCATTTGATGAAATTACCGGAACTCCGTGAGCCATGGCTTCTAATGCGGCAAGACCGAAGCTTTCGGCTTTAGAAGGAAGTAAAAATAGATCTGAAAAACACAATACTTTATCGATCTCATTACTGTTGCCCAAAAAGATCACCTTACTAGCGATGCCCAATTCTTCGGCTAAAGTTTCTGCGGGAGCGCGTTCCGGCCCCTCACCTACCATGATAAGTTTAGATGGAATTTCCTTTTGAATGTGGTAAAACGTCTTGATCACATCAGGTATACATTTTACCTCCCGCATATTGCTAATATGGGTGATGATGCGCTCATTTTCACTGGCCATCAAGCCACGTTGGCAATCAGTAAATGTATTTTTAACCGTACTTAAATCAATAAAATTAGGAATCACCTTAATCTTACGTTTGATATCAAATAGCCGATTCGTATCATCTTTTAAGCTTTGAGAAACCGAAGTCACCACATCGCTTTTATTAATACTAAAAGTTACCGCAGGCTTGTAAAACGGATGATTTCCTACTAAAGTGATATCCGTTCCGTGTAATGTAGTTACCATTGGGATCGTAATACCTTCCTGTTGAAGCATTTTTTTAGCCATATACCCGGCATAAGCGTGCGGTATGGCGTAATGCACGTGCAGTACATCTATATGATAGGCCTTGATAATAGTGACTAATTTACTGGATAGCGCCAACTCATAAGGCTGAAAATGAAATAAGGGATATTCCGGGACATTTACCTCGTGAAAGAAGATCTTTTCGTTAAGCAAATCAAGGCGAACCGGTTGCTTATAGGTGATAAAATGCACCTCGTGACCACGCTTAGAGAGCGCAATTCCTAATTCGGTAGCGACAACGCCGCTTCCTCCAAAAGTAGGATAACAAACTATAGCTATTTTCATGATGTAAAAATACCAATTTATTCAGCCATTAAGTACTAGAAAAAGTAGGTAATCTTAATCTGAAAACCAGGCCTATGGAATTACCGCATTCTCAATGACTTCTTGAATGCGTGTGCGCAAACTAGACGAGATCAATTTGCGATTATCTGCGGTAGGAAAGGTTCTGTTAGAAAGAAAAACATAGATGATTTCGGTCTTAGGATCTGCCCAAGTCAAAGTTCCTGTAAATCCTGAATGTCCAAAACTGTTGTCGCTTACACAACCACAAGTAGGACCGGCAGTTCCTAGCTGAGGCTTATCAAAACCTACACCTCTGCGCACACCATTACTACAATAATAACACGTATTGAACGCATCCATCGTTTCTTTAGAAAAATAGCGTTTACCTCCATAATAACCATTTTGCAGGTACATCTGCATCATTTTGGCCACATCATTGGCATTACTGAAAAGACCGGCGTGGCCACCAATATTATCTTCCATAGCGGCGCCCATATCGTGTACATAACCTTGCACTTGCTGCATACGCCAGTAGTTATCATTCTCACTAGGTACAATGTCCTTTTTTGCTAAACGATCTAATGGTTTATACCCCATTTTATTGGCTCCTAGTGAACGGTAGTAATACTTTTGCGTGAGTCCGTTAAGGTCATCTCCTTCGGAGTCTTCTAAATACTTTTTAAATAAAAAATAAGACAGATCACTGTATTTATAGACACGGCGACTCAAAAGGTCTGAGTCTGCGATAATCTTTACGATCGTATCAGGATAATCATTTCGCAGGTAGAGATCTTCGGCTACTTTAAGATCAAAGTTTTCTTCTGGTCTTGTGCGGTAGTACGCTTTAGACAAAGCCCCCGAATCATCAAAAGTGGCTCTATAAAAAGGGATCCACGGTTTGAGTCTGCCGTAATGCGACAACACTTCTTTAACCGTAATGCTTTGTTTGTTGGTTCCTTGTAAAACAGGCAAAAGCGTTCCCAGCTTATCCTCTAAGGTCAATTTACCTTCATCATAGCGCTTCATCAGCAATGGTAAAGTAGCCAGAATTTTGGTCATTGAGGCCAAATCATACACATCATCAAGTTGCACGGGTTGCTTCTTAGTATAGGTATGATACCCAAAAGCTTTCTCGTAGATCACCTTTCCGTGACGTGCCACCAAGACTTGAGCTCCCGGAAACATCACATCGGTAAGGCCTTCTTTCATCAAACCTTCAATACTATTGAGCTTTTGAGAGTCCATTCCCTCTTCTTCCGGAATACCGTATTTTAAGCGGCGTAACGTTCCGGTCTCGTAACTGGTGTTGATCTTAAAGTCAGTTCCTACAGAAACCGGCAATTTTCCTTTAGCTTCGATCGCTCCAAAAATAAGCTGCGCACTCAAATCTTGCGCTATCGTGCTATTTTGATACGACATAACCACCCCTTCTAGATTGGTTGTGTTTTTTAGATCAAATAACGCATAAGGTCTAACAAATACATCCAACACCGTTGGTTTTGCGGCAGCAATAGCCTCAATAATACCGACTTCTCTTGCTGTAAACTTATAAGATTTCCAAGGGTTGTCATTAGATCGGTGAAAACCGATGATGACGTAATTAAAATCTGCTAACTTGTTGACATAGTCAGATGCCGAAGCTGCTTCGATTTTTGTCACCTTAGCATATTTCTGAAGCCCAATATAAAACGGAGCGCCACTATCATCGCCCAGCTCTACATAAGCGATCTTTTTATCTTCAATATTCTTGACCGGTAAGATGGCCTGATTATTTTTCAGGACCGTCAGCGCATTAGCCATAGCTTTGCGATACACTACTTCGTCCTCAGGACTATTCAAATCCTGATACAGGTTTTGCATCGCAATAGGCTCATAGTTATTGAGCCCCACTTTAAACTTGGCAAATAGTATTTTCTTTACAGAACGTGCTAAGCGTTTTTCTGTAATCGTACCCTTAGTATAGGCTTCCTCGATTTTGGCAATAGCTTTGGCCACATTCTCGCTCATCAACAAAATATCGTTCCCTGCATTAAAAGCAGCTAAATCAATTTCTCCCGGCTCGTCATAATTAGACGCACCTTTCATATTAAGGGCATCGGTAAAAATTAGACCTTGATAGCCCAAGCTGTCTTTAAGAATACCAGTCACCACCTTGCCGGATAACGATGTGGGATATCCCGCTCGGTTATCTAAAGCAGGAACATTAAGATGCGCAACCATAATACTTGCGATCCCAGCGTCAATTACCTTTTTATACGGGTACATTTCAATGGAATCTAAACGCTTGCGCGAAAAAGGAATTGTGGGCAAGGTTTTGTGCGAATCCTGATTGGTATCTCCGTGACCGGGAAAATGTTTTGCGCTTCCTAAAACTCCAACTCCCTGCATCCCTCGAAGAAAGGCGACACTTTTATCTGTGACATTATCGCGATCTTCACCAAAAGAACGATTCCCAATAATAGGGTTTTCTGGATTGACATTGATATCGACATCCGGAGCAAAATTGATGTGAACTCCCATACGCTTACTGTGCAAGCCTATTTGTCTTCCTACCTGTTCAACAAGCTTATCATCTTTGATCGCTCCCAAGGTCATATTCCAAGGAAACGCGTAAGTAGAATCTAAGCGCATCGCTAATCCCCACTCGGCATCCATTGCAACCATTAATGGCACTTTGCTCAAGGCTTGGTATTCATTAGTAAGTTTGGCTTGCCGAACCGGGCCACCCTTTGAAAAAATGAGTCCGCCTATGTGATGTTTCTTGATCAGTGTTTTGACCGCATCGGTTACCGATTTGGGATCTCTAGAAAAAACATCAACCATAAAAAGCTGACCTATTTTTTCTTTCAATGTCATCCCATCGTAAATACTATCAACCCAAGCTTGCTGCTCTGTTAAGTCTTTAGCGATAAGCGGATTTTTAGTTTGTGAAAAACAGGATATTGTAAGTAAAAGAACTACTCCCAGTATAAAACGATCTCTTAGCATATGTACTTTTTCCCCGATTACGGAATTAAAAATTTGAGCATTAGTTATTAAAAGAAACGACTATGCCAACTTTCTATTGCAGGAACCTCCCACTGATCTAAATATTCTTCTTTAGTATTCACTAGGTTGTTAAATACTATGGTTTTCTTACCAACCGCGCCATCTTTAGCCATCTTTTTAAAATCTGCTAAAGGTTTAAAATGCAAACGATCATTCTGAATGTAGGTTACATTCATTTTATCAAGCAAGGCCACCGAAAATTCCTTTTCAAGCTCTTGAATAAAATGTACCTGAGCATCAATAGAACATCCGCTGGCTGAGCTTTGTGTTTGATCAAGACCGATGATGATGAAGCGGTCATACTTGATCTCAAAACCTGCATTCAAGGCTGCACCGTGTGCCGTCCACTTTTCTAAAAAAGCTGATAAATACTGCTGAAGCAGCGGCAGTTCTTCTTCGTTGAATTTGCGGTCGCTTTGGTAAATCCAAAGTCTTGATGTATCTGATAATTCTGAAAATGGAGTCAACATAAAATACGTGATATTTAAGTCTCACAAACTTAACATTTATTCAAGGTCTCTTTAAAATAGATACTGTTAAAAGGCTCTGAAATTGAAGGCTTAGAACCTCAAAATACCAATATAAAGTCTGTAGCTATTTGAATAGCAAAATTAAAAAAGCCACTCTGTTTGAGAGTGGCTTAAAAATTAGAACAATACTGCTCTATAAATCTTCGGCTGAGGCGATCATTTCTGCAATATCCATCACCGCAACAGCATCTTCTTTTTCTTTGTTTTTAACCCCATCGGTCATCATTGTGTTGCAAAAAGGACAAGCAGCAGCGATAACTTCAGACTTTGTTTCTAGTGCCTCCTCGGTACGTGCGATGTTTACATCTTTAGTTCCTGGCTCCGGCTCTTTAAACATTTGTGCACCTCCAGCTCCACAGCAGAAGCCTTTAGTCTTGCAGCGCTTCATTTCTACTAGTTCAACCTCAAGCTTTTCAAGCAAATCTCGAGGCGCCTCGTAAATGCGATTGGCGCGTGCCAAATAACACGGATCGTGAAAGGTTATACGCTTTCCTTTAAACTTGCCTCCTTCTACAGTTAGACGTTCTTCTTTAATAAGCGTTTTTAAAAACTGTGTATGGTGCAACACCTCATAATTACCGCCTAAACCGGGGTATTCATTAGCAATAGTATTAAAACAATGCGGACAAGCAGTAACGATTTTTTTCACGTCGTATGCATTTAGAACCTCAATATTTGTCACCGCCTGCATCTGGAATAAAAACTCGTTTCCTGCACGTTTTGCAGGATCGCCTGTACAGCTTTCTTCAGTACCCAATACTGCAAAATCGACCCCGGCTTTTGCTAAGAGCTTAACAAATGCTTTTGTGATCTTTTTTGCCCGATCGTCAAAACTTCCGGCGCAGCCTACCCAAAACAGTACTTCTGGAGACTTTCCTTGCGCCATATATTCTGCCATCGTAGGTACCTTGATAGCTTCTGCCATAATTTTAATATTTGCTATTTTTTAAAGAACTTAATCTTTAAATACTTCAATTGTTACATCTTTTTCTACAAGATCTGTAAATTTACCTTTGTAGCGTGTAGCACGCACTAGGTGATTATCGATCCAGTGATAGTTACCACCGCGTGGTTTTCCCATTAAAAGACTATGATAGTTAAAACCGTGCTTATTAAGCCAGTTTTCAGTCACCTCACGGTGCTCTTCGGTACGAGAAGTAAAGAAACATATAATATGCCCTTCATCATACCATTTGTTTAAGGTTGCCAAAGCATCCGGAAATGGTTTGCACGTTGCCATACGCTCAGGCTCTTCGTTAGGCACATCTTCTGTAATTGTACCGTCTATGTCAATGAGGTAGTTTTTAACTCCTTCCGGCAAAACCGGGCTTACGTGTTCGCCGTCTTGCAGTTTGTCGCTTAACATTTTGTCTACTTCCTCTTTTTTCATGAGTTCTCTATTTTGATATTTACTGGTTGGTTTCTAGTTTTCAGAGATCCAATTGGCTCTATCCATTTGATTGAAAGGCCACGGAGCTGCATTGTTTTCTATATTAGTCATCGCGTTGTTAAGATCAGTAGGAGCAGCGCTCTGTTCCATCACTAAATACTGACGCATATCCATAATAATAGATAACGGGTTTATCCCTACCGGGCAGGCTTCTACACACGCGTTACACGTTGTACACGCCCATAATTCTTCACGGCTAATATAGTCATCTAATAATTGTTTGCCGTCTTCTTTAAAGGTTCCTTTATTAGCATCTATATTTTTGCCTATATCTTCTATACGATCTCTAGTTGCCATCATAATTCTACGTGGCGAAAGCTTTTTTCCTGTTTGATTTGCAGGGCACTCGCTAGTGCATCTACCACACTCTGTACAGGTATAGGCATTTAATAACTGTGCCCAACTTAAATCTGTAGCTTCACTGGCTCCAAATTTTGCCGGCACCTCATCTTCCGCCCCTTCTTCAGGCATCGCGTACGGGTCAGCTTCAGGGTCCATCATCAATTTAACCTCATTGGTCACTGCCTCGAGATTATCAAATTGTCCCTGCGGCTTTAAACGTGCAAAATACGTATTGGGGAATGCAAGCAGAATATGTAAATGTTTTGAATAATAGAGATAGTTTAAGAATACTAAAATTCCTAAAATATGAATCCACCACGCCGCACGCTCAATCACGATTAACGTAGGGATGCTTAAGTTTTCAAAAAATGGCGCAATAAATTGACTTACAGGAAAGGCTCCTACAATTCCTTCTGCACTGGCATAATGTTCAGCACCTTTAGTCTGCAACGTCAAGTCTGCCGCATTCATCGTCAAGAACAACAGCATCAAAACCACTTCAAAATAAAGAATGAGGTTAGCATCTAATTTAGGCCAACCTTTCATCTCCCGGTTCAAGAAACGCTTGATGTGAAGTATATTTCGGCGGATCCAGAAGATGATCACACCTACCAAAACCAAAAGCGCAAAAATTTCGAAAACCGCGATCAAGAAATCGTAAAACCCACCTAAGAAACTAAAAATACGGTGCGTACCAAAAATCCCGTCAATGATGATCTCTAGAACCTCAAGATTAATAATGATAAAACCAAGATAGACTAAAACGTGAATAATCCCTGAAACAGGACGCACGACCATTTTATATTGACCAAGCGCAATCTTAGCCATATTTTTAAAACGCTGTGTTTTGTTATCTGTGCGGTCTTCATCGCGACCTAATTTAATGTTGCGAATAAGCTTTTTAATATTGAATACAAAAAAGCCTACTCCTGCTGCGAGCGCAATTACAAACAAAATATTAGGTAAATACTGCATAGAAATTATCTAAGTGAATCTTTGGGCTCTTCATACGGTCCCGGGTTTTTCCCGAATACCGAAAAATGTACATAGCGCTTAGGATTGAGCTTGATGTCCTGCATCAATTCTTCCATTTGCTTAGTGGCACGCTCTAGGTTATTGTACATTTTATCGTCATTGATAAACTGACCTAAAGTGCCTTCTCCATTTTCAATTTTTGAAGAAATGCTTTCAAAGTCGGCCAATACACTTTCCATACGCATCACCAAAGCGTTCACATCAACCTTTGAAAGGCTATCGCTCACTTTATTAAAGTTGGCAGACATCTCATCAAGATTGGTAAACGTACGGGTAAGTTTCTGGTCATTATCAGCTAAAAGCTTGTTAAGCGAGTTAGAAGCCTGATTAAAGTTAGCCGCAGTCTGACTGATCTGCTCAATGGTTTCTCTTAAATTTTTACGCGTTTTTTTATCTAAAACATCTGATACACCTACGAGAACAGAGTCAGTACTATTGATCACCTCTTCTACTTTAGCTTGTAATGGCGTAAGGCGCTCATTAACCAGTTCAAAAATACCTTCGTCAATAGTCCCCTGCAACGTATCTCCTGATTCTGCAACATCGCCACGCTCATAGTCAGGAACGATAGAAAGGTTCTTTCCGCCGATCAATCCACCTCCGTAAATCTGGGCTTTACTGTTTTTTGAAAATTGAAAATCATTCTGAACATTAAAGGTCACTAAAAGATCCCCACGAGAATCAGCAAAGTCAATAGACAATACTTTACCTACCACAAGACCGTTAATGGTAACGTTAGAGCCTTGTGACAAGCCTTCTACATTGTCGTAAATTGCGTAGTAGGTTCGGTCGTTATTTAAGAGGTTATTCCCTTTTAAAAAACTATAACCGAAGATGAGCAGAGCTATAGCAATTACTGCCAGAAGACCTGTTTTTACTTCTCTAGAAATGTTCAATGTAATTTTTTTTTGATGAGCCTCAAATTTAGGAATAAATTCTATTAAGGCTTTACACGCTAACTTTTATTTATAAATTCATTTGCGTTTTGCTTAATCCCATTTTTAAAAGCGACGATGTACGCAGTCTTGTATCCTTTAGATTTTGCTTCCTGCAATTTCCGTTCAATTTCTGTGTAGTTAGAGGTATCGCCGTAATAGTATTTATACAACTTACCTTCTTTATTTTTCTGAATACCTCTTAACCCCTTAAAGTTATAAGGCTTCGTATCCAGACTGCGACTGCTTGCGGCTATTTGCACTTTAAAAATAGCATCGTCTACAATGACATCTTTAACCTCTACCGCCGGAACCACCTTAGTAATCCCCAGAAAATCATTGGTGCTTACATTGTCTTTATATTTCCCTACTGCCTCAGCGATGGCGTGAGCAATTTCTTTTTGACCGTTAGACGAATTCAAATACCGCCCCTCTTCATTATTAGTAATAAAACCTGTTTCAATAAGAATACTCGGCATAACGGTTTGGTGCAAAACCACAAACCCTGCTTGTTTTACGCTTCGGTCTTTGCGGTGTAGTTTTACTCTAAAATTATCCTGAACATAACTCGCCAACTGAATACTTTGATCTAAAAATTCTTCCTGCATTAAAGTAAGTCCAATTAAAGATTCAGGCGAATTCAAGTTATACTGCGCATACTTTTCCTCATAATTATCCTCCAGATAAATCACCTCATTTTCTGCTTTAGCAACCTCAAAATTGGTTTTATTTCGGTGCAACCCTAAAACATAAGTTTCTGCACCTAATGCCTGAGAATTATGGGCATTACAATGTATAGAGACAAACAGATCTGCATTTGCCCGGTTGGCGATTGCACCGCGCTCTGCGAGTTCTACAAAAACATCAGTTTTACGGGTATATACCACTTCTATATTACTTTGCTTTTGGAGCTCTTCTCCTACTAACAATGCAATTTTAAGCGCGATGTTTTTTTCAAGCAGATTTCCTTTAGCGTTTTTCCCGGGATCTTTTCCGCCGTGCCCGGCATCAATGACCACCACAAATTTCTTAGTGTCAGCAGGTTTTTTGTTTGCAAAAATATTTTGCCCAGTCACTGCCAGAAGGAATACTAATATATAGGTTGTTATCGTTCTCATATTTGGGTAACGTCAATCAAGCGCTCCTATTTTATAAATAGAAATCATTTTTGCACGTTAAGGAGTACTTAAAAGTTTTATTCAACATATTTCTAAAATGCAGAAGATTTGTAAAGTTTCTTTCGCCATATTTAATGCGTATAACTTTAGGGCTTCTAAAAAATAGATGTAATTTTGGCACTTTGAAAATTGCCCTTACATTTACAAAAATAGTATTAATCCCATTGCAAACAAAGATCCTTTCAGTACTGCTAGTTTTAGGCTTAAGCCTTAGTTACTATGGGTCTTTACAAGCTCAGGAACTTCCGGTTAATACGCTAAAAACGATTCCTGCAGATACTACGGAATCTAATAACCGACTCATTCCTAAAGGAAACTTGCTCGTTGAGACGCCAGACGAAAGCGCTCAAGACAGTACCGCTCAAGATAGCATTGTTGCTCCGCGCGAAGCGCTTACCGATATTGTTAAATATACCGCTACCGATTATTCTAGATTTGACCGTAGAGCAAACAAACTCTACCTCTATAATGAAGCGCAGGTTGCTTATACAGATATCACCATTACTGCCGGGCAAATCATCGTGGATAACAATACTAATACTGTTTTTGCTAAAGGTATAACCGATTCTACCGGTTACACGCAACCTCCGGTTTTTGTTCAAGGCCCAAATACCGTTGAGCCTGATTCTATCAAATATAATTTTAAAACCGAAAAAGCACTTATTTACGGTTCGCGTACCCAGCAGCAAGAATTTTATATCAAAAATGAAGTGAGCAAGCGAGTAAACGACTCGGTTGTATTTATGAAAAACGTGCGCTTTACCACCAGTGAAAATGAAGAAGATCCTGAGTACTATTTTTATGCGCGAAAAGTAAAATTCGTTCCCAATAAAAAAATCGTTACCGGGCTGGTCAATATGTTTGTGTATGACGTCCCAATTCCTTTAGGTGTTCCTTTTTCTTATTTTCCTATGGAAAAGGAAACCAGCGTATCAGGATTTATTATGCCCTCTCCGGGAGAAAATAATGAGCGTGGGTACTTTCTGCAAAATGGTGGTTATTATTTTGCACTGAATGATTATATGGACCTTACGCTAACGGGTGATTACTACACTAACGGAAGTTACGCGCTGCGCGCAGCCAGCGCCTATAGAAAACGTTATAAGTTTAGTGGTAATGTAAACATTCGTTTTGAGCGTCTGTTATCTAGTGAGCGTGGTTTGCCTGATTTTTCTGAAACCAACACCTACAACATTCAGTGGTCGCATAGTCAAGATAGTAAGTCAAATCCCAATTCCAGATTTTCTGCTTCGGTAAACCTAGGAAGTAGTAATTACTTTCAACAGTCAACAAACATTGATAATACGGCGAGTAGATTAACTAACACGTTGAGTTCTTCGGTGTCTTATTCTAAGACGTTTCAAACCGTTCCGCAGGTAAATTTAGCCCTTACGGCGAGACACTCTCAAAACACACAAACGCAAGCTATAAATATGACCTTGCCTAGTGTAAATCTTAACGTAGATCGTATCTACCCATTTGCACCTAAAGCCGGAAGCAAAAAAGGAATTTTTCAAAACATCAACTTCAACTACAGTATGAGTGGAGAAAACCGTTTTGAAACGACAGACAGCTTATTTTTCACCCCACAAATGTTTAGAGATGCTGAGTTAGGCGTGCGTCACAGCATCCCTGTGACGACCAACTTTAAACTGTTTAAACACTTTAGTGTTTCGGCGAGTACAAACCTTCAGGAAAGCTGGGTTTTCGAAACTATTGATCAACGTTTTGACACAACCACCCGCGAGATCGTACTCGATACCGTTAATGGTTTTGATCGTTTTAATACGTATAATTTTAGTACCAGCGTGGGAACCACGGTTTACGGTCAGGCTAATTTTGGAGACGATAAAAAGATTCAGGCTATCCGTCATACGATGAAACCTTCGGTCTCTTTCAACTACAATCCGGCTTTTGATCAATATTATGAGACCTTCTTAGCACCTGAACTCGACGACCCTAATGGCGATCTTACGCGCGAGGTTACTTACTCTCGTTTTGAAGGCGGTTTCTACGGAGCTCCCAGTAATTTTAGCTCTAGCGGAATTAGCTTTAGCGTAAACAACACTGTTGAGGCTAAAGTGCGTGATAAAGACAGTACTGCCATTGAGCCCAAAAAGATAGACCTGATCAGCAACCTGGCTATCTCTACCAACTATAACTTTTTAGCAGACAGTTTAAAACTAAGTCCGGTTTCGGTACGAGGGACCATCCCGATCATTCAAAGCAAGCTAAGCGTAAACTTTAATATGACGCTTGACCCTTATGCTTTAAATAATAACAACCGACGCATAGACAAACTGAATATTGCCAATGGCGGAAGCCTTTTTAGACTGACCAATGCGAGCGCTAACTTTGGTTACTCCTTCAGCAGTAAAAGTTTTGGGAAAGAAAATGACGATCTTGAAGATGAAAACACGCAGACCGCTCGTAATGGCGGTAGGCGCGACAACTTACTTGGAGAAGACAGCAGGCAATTGCAAAACAAGTTTAATGACACCGAGGGCGCAGACGAAGATCCTGATAAAGAACAGGAATTGTACAATTATACCATTCCGTGGAATTTGCGGGTAAACTATAATGTGAATTATGGAAATGCAGCCCGCCAAAATATGATCACTTCGCACGCGATCAACTTTAGTGGCGATGTGGAGCTTGGCGAAAAATGGTTTGTTGGTGCCTCGTCTGGTATTGACCTTACCACGGGGAAATTTACACCAACTCAGTTGCGCTTTGCGCGAGATCTGGAGAGTTTTAACATGACTTTTGCTTGGACTCCATTTGGAACCTACGCTTCTTGGAACTTCTTTATAGGAATTAAGTCTAGCGTCTTAAGTGATCTGAAATACGAGCAGCGTCGCACGCCAGATCAGCAACTTTAAACCAATCTAAAAAACCAAATACCATGAAAAAAATCATTAGTACCAAAAATGCTCCGGCACCTATAGGACCTTACAATCAAGCGGTTTTTGCAGGAGACACGCTTTTTGTAAGTGGTCAAATTCCGTTGGATCCAAAAACCGGCGAACTCGTTAGCGGAGATATTGCTGCGGAAACTAAAATGGTAATGCAAAATTTAGAAGCTATTTTAACCGAAGCCGGACTCACATTTGAAAATGTGGTTAAAAGCTCGATCTTTTTAAGCGACATGAACAGCTTTGCACAAGTAAATGAAGTTTATGGAACTTTCTTTAATGAAGAAACCGCTCCGGCTCGTGAAACTGTTGAAGTGGCTAACCTCCCTAAATTTGTAAACGTTGAAATTTCGGTTATCGCAATAAAATAAGCTCTTGCACAAAAAGCATTAAAAAAGCCTGAACGATGCGTTCAGGCTTTTTTAATATTGATAGGTGTAGTTGTACTTACACCATCATATAATTTTTGTGGTAAGCCACTAATCCTTCAATAGGACGTTTTAGAACTTTACCAATTTTCAGGTCATACTCCTGAAGTAATTCTTTCAGCTCAGCTTGTAAATAAAATGCAATTGAACCTACAAAGTGCACCGGTATTTCTTTAGCATTCTCAAATTGAAGAATTTGATGCTCAATAAATAATTTAAACCCTTTACGGATGAGTTTTCTGCAGTATTCGTGATCTTTATTAGTGATCACAAAGCGTGCAAACTGCGCCAAATAGGTGTTAGGATTTGGCATTTTATACAAATGATTTTTAATGCTTTCTGCCGTTAAATCAAATTGCTTAGCAAACTCATAGGCAAGTTCTTTAGGTATCTTATTAAAGTGGAAATCACGCAAAAGTTGACGTCCAAAATAATTTCCGCTACCATCATCCATCAGGATATATCCTAATGAAGTTACCTTTTGCTCTATATTCTCACCGTCATAAAGGCTACAGTTAGAACCTGTACCAATGATACAAACAATACCGGCTTCATCTTTTCTAGTAGTAGCGTAAAGCGCAGCATAGGTATCTTCTTTAATGTCGATTTCCTGTGCTTTATCAAAAAAATCTTCAAAAACACCCTGGATTAATTCCTTAGGTTTTTGAGTACCACAACCGGCACCATAAAAGTGCACGTGAGTCACATCGTGACGATGTTTGTACAATTCATAGTTGTTGATGATACGCTCTGTTAAGATTTCTGCAGACAAAACTTGTGGATTGAGTCCAAAAGTTTGTGTTTGAAATATTTCGGTACCTTCAGCATTTAATGCGATCCAGTCAGTCTTTGTCGATCCGCTATCTACTAATAATATCATGTGTTTGTAAGAGTTTAAAAAACCCTTTAAACCATAATGGTTTAAAGGGCATATATTCAGTTAATACGATTAAAGTGAATTAACGTATTCCGCTAAGTCAACTAACTTGTTTGAATATCCAAACTCATTATCATACCAAGAAACGATCTTGAAGAATTTAGAATTCAATTCAATACCAGCACCTGCATCAAAAATACTAGTACGTGGGTCACTTACAAAGTCTTGAGAAACTACTGCTTCTTCAGTATATCCTAATACACCAGCCATCTCACCTTCAGAAGCCGCTTTAAAGGTCTTCTTGATGTCTTCGTAGCTTGTGTCTTTAGAAAGTTTTACCGTTAAATCTACAACAGATACATCTGGAGTAGGAACACGGAAAGCCATACCGGTTAATTTCCCTTTCAATTCAGGAATAACTTTAGTTACAGCAACAGCAGCACCAGTACTTGCAGGGATGATGTTTGCTAAAGCAGAACGACCACCTCTCCAGTCTTTCTTAGAAGGACCATCAACAGTCATTTGTGTTGCGGTAGTAGCGTGTACTGTAGTCATTAAAGCTTCTTCGATACCATAAGCATCGTTAAGAACTTTTGCTAATGGAGCAAGACAGTTTGTAGTACAAGATGCATTAGAAACGATCTTGTTATCTGCAGTTACATCTTTATGATTAACTCCCATTACAAACATAGGTACATCTTTAGAAGGTGCAGAAATAACAACTTTCTTAGCACCTGCCTGAATGTGATAATCAGCAGTCTCCATAGAAGTAAAGATACCGGTACATTCTGCAACAACATCTGCTCCTACTTCATCCCACTTAAGGTTTTTAGGGTCACGCTCTGCAGTGATACGTACTGTTTTACCATCTACCACGAGGTTACCGTCTTTTACCTCAACAGTACCATCAAAGTTTCCGTGTACTGAGTCGTATTTTAAAAGGTATGCTAAGTGCTCAACATCTAATAAGTCATTGATCGCTACAACATCTACGTTATCACGTTTTACGGTTGCTCTAAAAACGATACGACCTATACGGCCAAAACCATTGATACCTAATTTTAAATTTCCCATTTTATTTACTATTTGATTTGTATTACTAATTATGTGGTCATTATTTCAGACACACGAACGAGTTCTTTATTTATATGTGATTTTCCTTTGATCGCTTTTTCAATAGGGTAGAGTTCCATTTTTTCATGCTGAATACCTACCATATAATTGCTTTCGCCTTCTAGGAGTGATTCTACAGCTTTAACACCCATTCTACTTGCAAGAACACGATCATAACAACTAGGAGAGCCTCCACGCTGCATATGCCCTAAAACTGCCACACGCACATCATAACCATCAAGGTTCTCATCTACGTAATCTTTTAGTTCAAAAACATTTTTACCTGTTTTATCACCTTCTGCAACCACAACGATACTAGAAGTTTTTCCGCTGGCCTTACTGCGCAATAACGACTCTAAAAGACGATCTAAACCAAGATTTTCTTCAGGAATCAAAATTTCTTCTGCTCCTGCTCCTACTCCTGCATTCAAGGCGATATGACCTACGTCACGCCCCATTACTTCCACAAAGAATAAACGGTTGTGTGAACTAGCCGTATCTCTAATTTTATCTATCGCTTCTACAGCTGTATTAAGCGCGGTATCGTAACCTAAAGTTTTATCTGTACCACTGATGTCGTTATCTATCGTTCCAGGAATTCCCATTACCGGGAAATTATACTCTCTATTAAAGATAAGTCCACCTGTGAACGTACCATCACCTCCTATAAGGACAAGGCCATCAATTTTATTTTCTACTAAATTGTCGTATGCAATTTTTCTTCCTTCAGGGGTTCTAAATCGGTCTGAACGTGCCGATTTAAGCATTGTACCTCCTCTATTTATGATATCACGTACGCTACGCGCATCCATAGGTTCAAAATCTCCATCAATCAATCCCTCATACCCACGGTAAATACCTACGCAATCAATTTTATGATATGCACACGTACGTACAACTGCACGCACCGCTGCATTCATTCCAGGGGAATCCCCACCAGAAGTTAAAACTCCGATTTTTCTAATTTTTTGTGCCATTTACTGTTGAATGAGAAGTAAAAATAGCAATTGAATTGCATTTTCCTAAGCCATTCTTAATGAATTTCACGGCATTCGCAATTTCAATCGTTATCGTTAACAACTATTTTTTAAAAAGGGATAAAATTGGCGGATTTATAATCTAAATAGGGTGTTTTTATTAGATTAAAAATTTACACAACCTCAAAATATCATATTCACAAAAAGAATTGCTTATCGCCTTATTGGTCAAAACCGTTGTATGGGATTTCAGAATCCGGTTGAATCACCTTAATTTCTTCTTCAACTTCCCGGGCTTTTCCTTTGAAGATTTTCTGAATTAATTCTTTAAACGTATTGAAGTCCACCGAATAAGACAATCCGGCTCCTTGGGTATAGCCTTCGTTATTTCGGGCTACAAATTGAATATCTGTTTGACGGTTAAAGATTGTTGCGCGCAAGCTTCCATCTTCATTTAATAAGAAATTCACCTCCACATCACCCACAACAGCCTGCTCACTGATCCCACCTACCGGCACACCTACTTTACCATTGATCAATACTTTTTTAGAAATCTGCGTCGAAAGGGTAAATCCAAAACGTCCTGAAGTCTGCAAGTCAGGTCTGTTGTCTGCCTGCACATAATCTAAGCCTACATTAAACTTCCCATCTTCGTCTGAAAGCAGGTCATTAAAAATACCCGAAGCCGTCTCGATCAAGTTTCCGTAGGCTGCCGACTGGGCATCGATTCCGCTTTGACTGAAGAACGAACCTTGCGTAACTAAGGAAAACGCTTGAAGCTCTCGCGTAGCTCTGTTGTCTAACCTGTATGCTAATTCTGAGGTTACAATCGAACTCGTGTTAGGGAATTCAAAATCAAAAGTGATCTCAGGCTGAATCAATTCGCCATCAAGATTGATGATCACATTTACCGGGATTTTTCGGTTTATTGAAGGGTTTTCTAATAAGATAGAAGGGTTGGCTTGAGTGTTGTATACCGCACTAATATCGAGCAAGGCTTCGGTAGGATTTCCATCCCAACTGATCTTTCCTTCCGGAAGGATATTAAATTGCTTCTGTACTACCCCGCTGTATCTAAAATTATAAGTTCCTGAATAGGGTGTAAAGTCACCAAACATATTGAACTTCCCATTGGTATTGATCTGAATCAGCAAGTATCCCGCTCCTCTTCCTTTTAACGTACTTCCGTTGACCTCATCTACTACGATCTCAACTTCAGCATCGCGTGTCACCTCCAGATCAAAATTCAGCTCTAAACCTTTGATCTCTTCAATAACTACTTCTTCCCCGTCCAGTCGGGCTTGTTTTTCTTCCGGGCTTAAAAAGTAAATATTGCTGTTGTCGCCAAAAGATTCAGTATCACTCAGCGGAATCTTAAACACAGTACCTTCCTGAGTAGTGGCGGCCACATCGATCACCAATTCATCGGTTGGACCGGTAAGACTGGCTTCGCCACTTATAAAAGCAGTACCGTAATACAATGCAAAATCATCTGGCTCGGTATCTAAAACTACAAGGCGATCTGTATTCACATCAAGATCCATCTCCCAATCTCTAAAATACTGATGACTGATGCTTCCGGTGAGCGTACCTGTGGTTTTGTATTTAGTGTCAACCAACGCTACTGAACCAAATCTAAATTCTTGATCATCTAGCGTAATTCTCGCTGTACCTCTAAAGTCGTAATCGGTATTCAAATAAGGTATCGCCAGACCTGCTTCTCGTAGTAACAGTTCGCCATCCACATCAGGATTGCGATAATCCCCCGTGACGGTCGCCCTACCGCTTGCCAAACCTCTTATTTTTGAAATCACTTCTCCGCCCAATGGGCTAAACGCTTTCATATTCAATTTGCGCAATTGCACATCCAGATCTATAGACGGATTTTCCTGTCCTACATCAATGGTTCCCAGAGCTGACAATACTTCAGCATCATCATTATTCAGGCGCGTATTGACTTGATAATTGGTTAAACTTTCATTGCCTTCAATAGATAGATCTAGATCTCCCATCAAGATATCATTGATGGTAAAATTGGCAATATTCACACTACTGTTAGGTAAATAAACTCCTTCTTTTTGAAGAATATCAAGATTTCCATTTACGAGTCCGCGCATATCCAAACTATCTATATATGGAGTGATATGCGAAAGTCTCACATTTTCAAAATTGGTCTGTATGTCTTTATACGTACTGTCTTTAACCTGACCTTTTAAGGAAATGCGTTCCTTGTCATGAGACAGCGTCAATTCCTTTAGATCCCAATCTAAAAAGTTATTATCAAAAACGATCTTATTGTTTTTATTGTCCTGCTCATTTAAAAACCACTCATTGTTTTTAAACCGAAGGCTGCTGCGCTTAAAACCTACAACCGAATTATTTTCTTCATTGATGGTGTGATAAAAACTAAGATCAAAGTTATCCTGCTTGTCAGGTCCGCCTTTAAATTCTGACCGAATAAACAAGGTATCTTTCAGCGTTACATTGATCAAGTTGAAATCGCTCACCCCATACACGCCGCTACCAATGCTATCCGCTTCAACATAGGCATTAAACAGCGGATTCTTATTATCTACACGTACATTGATCGCTTCGGCCATAACGCCAAAAGCTTTGATGCGCGGCGATCTAAACGTCAATTTAAAATCAGAATCGTCGGCAACTACGCTTCCGCGGACAAAAGTATCAGGCTCGAGCTCAACATCAGGAACCAAAACCTCAACGATCTTACTGTAAATCTGAATATTAAAGTCCATAAACTGATTTTCAGTAACCGTTTGCGGCTCATAGTTGGTGTATAAACTTCCTATTGCATTCTGAAATAAGGCCTTAACATCCCCAATTTTAAACACTCCGGAAACTTGCCCCGAAATAATATCAGGAGAGTTCATCGTGATCGTACGTATGCCGCGTCTAAAGCCAGAGGTGATTACAAAATCCTGAAACTCGTAAAGGTCATTAGCATTCTCAAAGCTCGCTTCACTAAACGCAATAACCCCACCGGTATCATCTATGTTCGTTCCGCGCATATCCATCACGACCTTTCCTTTCAGAACCGCTGAAGAATCTCTTAGAAAATTGAGCTTCCCTAAGTCTATGCGTGCAATATCTGCAGTAAAATCATACGTGTGAATTTCTTCTGAAACATCAATAAGACCATCAAATGTAAAGTTGGCGTTAGGGTCTCTTACCGTCAGGCGGCCATCAAAATTGGGGTTTTGCAGATTTCCGGCTACGGTAATTCCGCGATACGTATAGTTATTGTATGTCGCCGAACTGATCACACCCTCCACACGAGTATCTAACGTTTCGGCTTCAACACCAGATCCATTTACCCGTACATTAAAGGTGATATTTTTAAGTTCTGGTACTTTGAGCAAACGCCCCATATTGAATTGTTCTCCGCGCAACATTCCTACATAAGAAGCATTCTGAATATTTTGAGTATTCCTCAGATCGATGTCGGTTTCGAGAAAACCAAGATCTGTCTGAATATTACTTTTGACATATACCGTATTTTCAGAAACATTTAAAGTCCCGGTAAGATCAACGGTTCCTAAACGCACCAATTCCGGCGGAAGATTGTTCCCTAAAATATTAGGTAATAAAGAGGTCAAATCAAGGTAGGTCGTTTTCAGCTGTCTGTAATCCCCATTGATTCTAAAGGTACTGTTGTCACCTAAAAGCTGCTCAAACCTCACATTCCCAAGAATACGACTATTGCTTAAACCGGCAAGATCAAAATCTGTTACGGTAAAATCATTAAGTGTTCCTTGTAATTTTCCGGAAAGTAAAATGTCTTCTCCCGCACCAAATTCAGCATAAAAAGCTTGCAGATCAGTGGTGGAGATTTTACTCTCATCAAAGTCTATATCAATCTTGACCAGATTATTAAAATCTTGAAAAGCGTCATTACGCGTGTCTAAATACACATCACCGCGTATCACAGAGTGTTCAGTTGACAACACCATTTCCTTAAGAATGATCTCATCAGGATTGTATTTAAAATCAGCTTCTAGTCCTCTTAAGTGGTAGTCGCGGTCGGCATCAAAACGCAGATCTTTAATCTGGGTCGTGATGGTCACATCATCAAGGTCAAAATCTTCGGCACGTATATACAGGTTGTGGTAATTTATAACTTCTGGAGTGTCCAGGTCTTCGTCAGTAAACTTGAAGTGCATATCCTCAATTTCAACTTCTGAAGCCGAAAGTTTAAAAGGGGTTCCGCCCGTTTTCCCGGTGTTGAATTTTTGAGAAAATACATAGAGGTTATCGTTTTCTTCCCCTTGGTATTTTTTCACATAAAGTTTTGCCGCACCAAGATAGATATCCCCTAGTGGCATCTCATTCTCAATCAGTGATCGAATGCTCAGCAAACTCGTTTCTACAGTTTGAGCATAAATAAGCGTATCTTGATGATGGTCTGCGATATATACCTCTTTTATGAGCGCATTACCATTATATTTTAGCTGAATTTTATTTATGGAAATTGCGGTGCCGTAGGTATCATTAAGCGCCTTAGTGACTTTTTTAGCGACCGAAGTCTGTACCGCCGGAATCGAAAAAATAATTAAAAGCAATGCAAAGACACCTATTAAAATAAATAGGGTTCGCGTAATTATTTTTCTGAATTTTCTGATACGTTTTTAAGTTTTAACTTTGTCCCGCTTTAGATTTAAAAACACAAAACTAAAGCCTTAATTTTATTGAAACACAGCACACATACTTAGGAACGGCAAATCTTCTGTTTTAGACGAATTGCTCAACCCTTACTATTTAAAGGAAACCTATAAATAGTATACTACCGAATTTTCGAGTAAAAGTACATTAACATTCCCTATACCTTGCGACCTAATGTCAAAAAATAACACCTATATTCTTGCTATAGAATCTTCTTGTGATGATACAGCGGCTGCTGTGCTTCACAACGACAAAACCCTTGCAAATGTTGTGGCAGGCCAGGCTGTTCACGAGCAATATGGCGGTGTGGTTCCTGAGCTGGCCTCACGCGCCCATCAGCAAAATATTGTTCCGGTGGTGCACGAGGCGCTACGCAAGGCAAATGTAAAAAAAGAAGACCTTAATGCGATTGCTTTTACCAGCGGTCCCGGACTTATGGGTTCGTTACTCGTAGGAACCTCTTTTGCAAAGTCTTTGGCGATGGGATTAGACATTCCGTTGATCGATGTAAATCATATGCAAGCGCATATTCTTGCTCATTTTATTGAAGAAGAAGGTTACGATAAACCAGAATTTCCTTTTCTGGCGATGACAATTTCCGGCGGACATACCCAAATTGTTCGTGTGGACAGTTATTTTAATATGACGGTAATAGGTCAAACCTTAGACGATGCGGTGGGCGAAGCTTTTGATAAAAGTGCCAAAATTCTTGGCCTTCCTTACCCCGGCGGACCATTGATCGATAAATACGCGCAACTAGGAAATCCTAAAGCATACAAATTCACTAAACCGAAAGTAGGCGATCTGGATTTTAGTTTTAGCGGACTCAAAACAGCGGTGCTTTATTTTTACCAGAAAGAGATCGCCGCAGATCCTGAATTTGTAGAGAAAAACCGCAATGATATCTGTGCGTCCATTCAGCATACGATCATTAATATTTTGATGGATAAAATCAAGAAAGCGGTAAAGCAAACCGGCATTCAACAAGTGGCCATCGGCGGCGGGGTTTCAGCAAACAGCGGGATCCGTAAAGCGCTTAAAGACGCAGAGCAGAAATATGGCTGGAAAACTTTTGTCCCCAAATTTGAGTACACCACAGACAATGCAGCGATGATCGGGATCGTTGGATACCTCAAATACCTTGAGGAAAATCTAGCCGAAACCGGTTATACAGATACCAAAGTAATGGCGCAATCGCGTCTAAAAATTTAAGTATGCAACTCTTTTATCATCCCGAAATTGCTGCGGAAGCTAAAGAAGCGACTTTTCCTAAAGACGAAAGCAAGCATATTGTAAAAGTACTGCGTAAACGTACCGGTGACGTGCTGGATATCACCAACGGGGCTGGAAACTTTTTTAAGGCTGAAATCATCGTAGCTAGTCCGTCAAACTGTACAGTTAAAATCCTAGAAGTAACCTCTGAACAGCCACTTCCCTATCACTTGCATCTGGCTGTTGCGCCTACTAAACTAAATGATCGCTTTGAGCTCTTTCTCGAGAAAGCCACCGAAATAGGAATTTCTGAAATCTCTCCTATTATTTGTGATCATAGCGAGCGTAAAGTCATTAAAGAAGAACGTTATGAGCGTATCATACAAAGTGCTATGAAGCAATCTTTGAAAGCGCATATTCCTAAAATGAATGAAGCGCAATCCTTCTGTGATTTTTTAGAGGCTACAAAAGGTTTTAAAGGGGATCGCTTTATCGCTCATTGTGAAGAAACCAACAGATTTTCGCTCAAACAAAAACTTCAGCCTAAAAGAGATGTTTTAATCTTAATAGGTCCTGAAGGAGATTTTTCGCCTAGCGAAATAGAGCAAGCCATTCAAGCCGGATTCAGTCCTGTAATGCTTGGAGAAAGCCGCCTACGCACCGAAACTGCCGCAATCGTAGCGACGCACAGTGTTGCTTTTGTAAACGAGGTTTAATTAAGACATTATTTGGACCAAAAGCTCTTTGAGCAAATCTCCCTGTGAAAGGTTGTAAGCTCCAACGCCTTTACTTTTCACATCTGCCGTGCGTAATAAATTGACAATGTGGCTCACTTTTTTCATCGGGTAATTGCGCGCTGCATCTACATACTGACCTACAAAATAAGGATTTACTTTTAGCGCTTTTGCAACGGTGCTTTTGTCTTTACTAGGCAAACCGTGATAAATCAATAAATTCTGGAAGAAACTAAAGAGTAAAGCAATGGTCACGACCATCGGGTTATCCTTAGGATTCTGACTAAAATAATTGATGATACGATGCGCTTTTACTACATCTTTTTCACCAATGGCGCGCTGCAACTCAAAGTTGTTAAAGTCTTTACTGATCCCGATATTCTGCTCAACTGCAAGTGGTGTGATCGTGCTGCCCTCAGGAAGAATTAGCCGAAGTTTTTCTAATTCGTTATTGATCTTTGACAAGTCGGTTCCTAAAAACTCCACGAGCATATGCGCCGCTTTGGGTTCTACGGTATAGCCTTTACCAGACATCACACGCCGAATCCAGTCGCCCACTTGATTTTCATAAAGCTTCTTACTTTCAAAGATGAGTCCGCTCTTGGCAATTTCCTTATAAACCCGTTTGCGTTTATCAAGCTTCTTGTACTTATAGCAAAACACTAAAACCGTAGTTGGCTGCGGATTTTCGGCATAAGCCTCAAGTTTGTTCTTGCTTTTATCAGGTTGCACTAAAATTTCGCGTGACATATCCTGAGCCTCCTTTACGATCACCACTTGACGCTCTGCCATCATTGGGAAACGTTTGGCCTGCGATAGCACATCATCAAGAGACACATCGCGCCCGTAAAGCACCATTTGATTGAATCCCTTTTCTTCTTCGGTCAACACATTATCAGCAATATAATCGGCAAGCTGATCTATATAATAAGGTTCTTCTCCCATTAAAAAATAAATGGGCCTCAGATTGCCTTTTTTAATATCCTTTACAATGCGTGTAACTTCTTCTACCAAGGTTGTATTGAATCTCTTTAAAATGAATATCCCGATTGGGACGAAGTTTTAAAACTGATGCAGGCTTAAAAAATTCCGTAGGTTGATTACCTTTGAAACGATGCAAGAATTAAATTTTCCTCCATATGCCTTCAGGCTCAAAAGTAGCGAAAATAAACCGCTTATATTTGACCCTATTCGTAAAAAATTTGTGGTACTCACCCCAGAGGAATGGGTACGGCAGCACGTAGTAAAACATCTTTTAGCCGCGTATAAATATCCGTTATCGCTTATAAATGTTGAGAAAGAATTAAAGATCAATAACACCTCAAAACGTTATGATGGCGTTGTTTTTAATCCTGACGGAAGCATTTTTTTGATCATTGAATGCAAAGCCCCAAAGGTTAAAATCACACAGGAAACTTTTGATCAGATTGCGCGGTATAATCTCGCGGGAAAAGCAGAATATTTAATGGTGACTAACGGACTCAACCATTACTATTGTCAGATGGATTATGAAGCGAAAAAATATGTGTTCTTACGAGATATTCCGGTTTACAGCTTATGAAAACAGCCATCGTTATACTCAATTGGAACGGTAAAAAACTACTAGCAGAATTTTTACCCAGCGTCATCAAAAATAGCGCGCATTTAGCGACCATTTATGTAGCCGATAATGCTTCAACCGATACTTCTGTCGCTTTTGTACAAGCTGAATTTCCGCAGGTGAAGATCATTCAGAATGCTTCAAATGGCGGCTATGCCAAAGGCTATAATGACGCCTTGCAATACTTGGACGAAGAGCTTTTGATCCTGATGAATAGTGATATTAAAACAACTTCCGGTTGGCTTGAACCTATGATCAAAGCTTTTGAAACAGATTCAAATCTGGGGGCTGCCCAACCAAAACTTTTAGATCTAAAAAAGAAAACACACTTTGAATATGCGGGTGCTGCCGGAGGATTTCTAGATTCTTTAGGATATCCTTTTTGTCGCGGACGCATATTTGACACCTGTGAAGAAGACACCGGGCAATACAATGATTCTTTAGAAATTTTCTGGGCGACTGGCGCTTGTTTAGCCGTGCGAAAATCAGTTTTTTGGCAGGCCGGCGCTCTTGATGAAGATTTCTTTGCACATCAGGAAGAAATTGATCTGTGCTGGAGAATAAAGAATCTGGGGTATTCCATTCAATATATAGGAGAAAGTGTGGTGTATCACCTAGGCGGAGCCACGCTAGAGCAAATGAATCCGAAAAAAACCTTTTTGAATTTTAGAAATAACCTGATGCTTTTATTAAAAAACGTAGCAGGTTTTAAGGTTTACCCTATTCTATTTGCGAGAATGTGCCTCGACGGAATCGCCGCTTTTAAATTCTTAACAGAAGGAAAACCGAAACATTTTACAGCAGTGCTCAAAGCGCATTTCAATTTTTATGCCCAAATTCCAAAATTGCTTAACAAGCGTGCACGCACTTCAGGAAATCAGCCCTACGCCAAGGTCAAATCTATCGTCTGGGAGTATTTCATAAGGAAAAATAAGCACTACACCGACATATTTTAACAAAATCTAAAGTATTGTTAAGGTTGGGCATTTAGGCACGAATTTTAATACATTTGACGTTACTAAAAATTAAAGATAACAACTGAAATTATGAGAAAATTAATGATGGTATCGGCATCAGCGCTGGTACTTCTTTCCTCTTGTGTATCTCAAAAGAAATATACTGCATTGGAGGCAAAACAAAAAGAAACGCAGGATATGCTTAACACAGCAACCGTAAAACTTAACGCTTGTTTAGCGCAAAGTGAAACGATGAAAGAGCAAATCACTGACCTAAGAAGTGCAAATAACAATTTGATCAATACGCAAGGAAACTTAACTACACTTTCAGCTAAAGGTGCTGAAAACTTAGAGAAGTCTCTTGAGCAAATGAAAGAAAAAGACCTTCAGATCAAAGCATTCCGTGATGCGATGAACCGTAAGGATTCTGTAACGCTTGCTCTTGTTACCAGCTTAAAAGGAGCCATAGGTAACCTTAACGACGAAGACATCGAGATCAACGTTGAGAAAGGTGTTGTTTATGTTTCTATCTCAGACAAATTATTATTTAACAGTGGTCGTTGGGATGTAACTAACCGCGCTAAAGAAGTTCTTGGTAAAGTTGCAACTGTAGTTAAAAACAAGCCAGACATCGAGTTTATGGTAGAAGGTCACACAGACAGTAAACCAATTAGTACTTCAGTAATTGAAGATAACTGGGATCTTAGTGTAAAGCGTGCAACTTCTGTAGTGCGTATTCTTCAAGAAGAATTTGGTGTACCACCAGAGCGTATGGTTGCAGCAGGTAGAAGTTACTACGTGCCTTTAGCTAGTAATGATACTGCAGAAGGTCGTGCTCGTAACCGTAGAACACGTATCGTTGTTCTTCCTAAGCTAGACCAATTCTACAAAATGATTGAAGAGGGAATGCCTAAAAACTAAATAGCTTTAGTTTTAAAATATTAAAACCCGGTCAAATGACCGGGTTTTTTATTGGCATCAGCCAAAGGTTTTCTCTATTTAAAGTCTACATCTAATCTAAATTAAAGCTCTACCCAAAGTCTCAAGAAATTGCTCTGAAATAGTGTAGAGCTTAAAATTAGAAAGCGAATTCTAAATGGTTAGATCTCCTTTACCTTCTCTAATTAAAACAGCCTCTCCACTGGTTAAGTCAATCACCGTAGAAGGAATATTACCTCCATATCCGCCATCAACCACAACATCTACAAGCTTATCCCATTTTTCAAGAATAAGCTCTGGATCTGTAGTGTACTCAATCACATCATCTTCATCATAAATCGAAGTTGAAATAATGGGATTCCCAAGATGCTTCACAATAGCACGAGCGATGTTATTATCCGGCACTCGTATCCCAACAGTTTTCTTCTTTTTAAACACAGTAGGCAAATTATTGTTCCCAGGAAGAATAAAGGTGTAAGGTCCCGGCAATGCCCGTTTCAATAATTTAAATGTTGGCGTATCTATCTGCCGCACATAATCTGAAAGATTACTCAGATCTTCACAGATGAATGAAAAATTAGCCTTTGCTAATTTCACTCCGCGCAACTGTGCAACCCGCTCCAATGCTCGATTGCTGGTAATGTCGCAACCCAAACCGTACACCGTATCTGTGGGATAAATAATCACCCCGTCATTTTTTAAAACCTCAACAATACGTTTGATCTCACGTTCGCTGGGGTTTTCGTCATAAAGTTTTATAAACTCTGCCATTAGCTATTATGCTTTCTCTACTTCGCTTTCTAATTTTAAAACAGTAGAACCATCTTCCTGTTTGATTAAAAGCGCTTTATTGCCTTGTTCTCCTTTTCGGGTAATTTCGCTACCGTCAATTGTTTTGGTAATTTCTTTAGCGTAAGATTCTTTTACTTCGCCTTTTGCGGTACCGTTACCCCATTTCCATTGTACTGTACTTCCTTCTCGTATCATAGTTTTTCTTTTAAAGTTAGCCATGAACTTCGGGAAACTTAAATTTTCTAACACAAGATTAACGCCTATTACATAAGAAACCTTAAAATCAAGTCAAGCGTTTCAATCGGCCCAGTGTTTGTACTTACGCAGTAAAGCTTCTACATTGGACTCCCAGCGCAGTTCAGCCTCCCGATTTACGGAGTGTTCTGTTTCTGCATCAAACTGCTGTTGCATATTCCGCCGGCTACTTTCGATCTTCTTATAAATTTTCTGAATTTCTACTTTAGAGTTTCGGGTAAATCGAAATTCTGCCACCGCCTTGCGAAACATTCGCGCATGCACTTCAGAAATATCAAAATGCGTTTGCTCGTGTTTCAGCGTAAAATCATCTATGAGTTCCGGCTTGTACCACGAAAGTTTGGGATAAAAATTAGCTTTGATAATTGATTTTGAAGGATCAAGCACACCCGCTTTAGAAATGGTATATCGATGACTAATTCCTGTGTTAGCACTGGCAGAGAACCCACTGTGCTCATTAGGTAACGCCTGGAAGTCTGACCATCTTAATGTATGCCCGGCACGCCACGGCATTCGTGCCGACTTTCTTTGCAGCCCGGCTAGCAAACACAGACAACATAGAAGCAGAACAGTACGTTTCATTTAAGTTTTTTGTTTCTTCTTCTTTGCTGCCGGAAACAAAATATTATTGAGAATCAAACGATATCCCGGGCTCGTAGGATGCAGTTTTAATTCTGTTTTGGGGTCACCCACACGGTGCTGATAATCCTCAGGATCATGACCGCCATAAAAGGTAAAAAAGCCTTTGCCTTTTACGCCGTGTATGTAACGCGCCTCACCATTGGCTTTGTTTTCGCCCATAACTAGCACATTTGCTTTGATCTCTTTAGGATTATAAGCAGTGGTTTGCCCCATAAAACCTTTAACCAAAGCGGTGTGGTTCTGGCAGAGCATCGTAGGTACAGGATCCCATTTTGCCGAAAAACTTTTCAGACTAAAATAATCTGTATCTGCGGGAACTCTTCTAAACGGCGTCGTATCAATACTACTGAATTCATACTGCTGAGGATTTTTAACCAACGTGAAATCTGTAAAAGCAAAGGTGCGCTCAAAATTGATTTTTGCCTGATAATTAGCCTCTGAAGCATCACCGTCAAACATAGGTTCGCAAATATCAACTCCCGTTGCCGAAAGCGCAATATCAAAGCTATCAGTCGCGCTACACATCGCAAACATAAAACCGCCACCTATCACATAATCACTGATTTTAGTAGCTACTGCAAGCTTCGCCTGAGAAACTTTATCGTAACCCAGTTCTGTCGCAAGAGCTTCGGCTTGTTTCTTCTCTTCGATATACCAAGAAGTCGCTCTGTATGAGCCGTAGAATTTGCCATACTGTCCGGTAAAATCTTCGTGATGTAAATGCAGCCAGTCATACAGCACGAGTTCGTCTGCTAGCACTTCGCGGTCATATATTTTATCGTAAGGTATTTCGGCATATTCTAAAACCATCGTAACCGCATCATCCCACGGCACCGAACTATCTGGTGTGTAGACTGCTATTTTAGGTGCTTTTTCGAGCACGATCGATTCCATATTTTGCGAGGGACTCTCAATTTCAGCTAAAATACTTTCGGTTTTAGCATCGCTTAAAACTTCAAACGAAACTCCACGTATCATACATTCTTTTTGAAGCTCTTCAGTATTTGGAAGTAAAAAAGCTCCACCTCTATAATTGAGCAACCATTTTACTTTTTGTTGCTGTGCCAGCGTCCAATAGGTGATTCCGTATGCTTTTAAATGTTCTTTCTGACTTTCGGCATCCATTGGGATCAACACATAGGAAGCGCTCGCAGGAAGCGAAAAAACACACAAGCAAAGAAATAGAAAAAACCGTCGAAAAGTACAATATATATTCAAGCTCAAAAGTCTACTGATTTATGCTGTTGAAGTTACAACGATTCAAAGACTATGCCTAGTATTTAGCTAAGTTGATTTAATAATCTATCCCAGAGCCAACCTGGCTGTTTTCCCATTAGCGGCGCCAATAAAAAAAGGAAGCCAAAACCGACTTCCTTTCTCTAATTATTCTCTTTAAATTCTAAAACGGAACCTCATCTTCTCCGTTTCGATCAAAGCCACCATCATTCATCGAGCTTCCAAAAGCCTGATCAGGCGTTGGGAAACTGTCTGGAGTAAAGGTGTCATCGTTAGCTGCAGCATTTTGATTCATTGCAGATTCAAACTGATACGGAGTACTGAAATCATCAAGGTTGTCAAATTTACCGAGGTGCCCTAAGAACTTCAGCCTAATGTTTTCTAAACCACCATTACGGTGTTTTGCGATGATGAATTCGGCTTGGCCTTCTGTTGGGCTGCGCTCTTCGTCATCCCATTCATCAATCTTATAATACTCAGGACGATAGATAAACGATACAATATCCGCATCCTGCTCGATCGCACCAGATTCACGAAGGTCAGAAAGCAGCGGTCGTTTACTTCCACCACGCGTTTCAACCGCACGCGATAGCTGTGATAATGCGATCACCGGTACCATCAATTCTTTTGCGAGTGCTTTAAGGTTACGCGAGATCATCGAGATTTCTTGTTCACGATTTCCTCCTTTTTGGCTCCCACCGGCGGTCATCAACTGCAGGTAATCAATAATGATCATCTTAATCCCGTGTTGTGATGCCAGACGCCGTGCTTTTGCACGTAAATCAAAGATGGAAAGTGATGGCGTATCATCGATAAACAGAGGCGCTTTTTCTAAGCTCTTTACTTTAACATTGAGCTGCTCCCACTCGTGTTTTTCAAGTTTCCCGGTACGTAATTTTTCTGAAGACAAACCGGTTTCTGAAGAGATCAAACGGGTAATCAACTGTACCGAAGCCATCTCCAGAGAGAAAAACGCCACCGGAATATTTTGTCCTACCGCAATATTACGCGCCATAGAAAGCGTGAGTGCCGTTTTACCCATACCCGGACGTGCAGCAACGATAATTAAATCACTCGCCTGCCATCCTGAAGTCAATTTATCTAAACGATCAAAACCTGATGGAATCCCTGAAAGCCCTTCTTTGTTAGAGATCTCTTCAATTTTCTTTTTAGCCTGAATTACCAAACTCTGCGCGGTTTCAGAACTACGCTTGATGTTCCCTTGAGTCACTTCGTAAAGTTTACTTTCGGCATTATCGAGTAAGTCAAAAACATCTGTGGTCTCGTCGTAAGCTTCTTCGATAATTTCGTTTGAAATTTTAATCAAGCTACGCTGAATGTACTTCTGAAGTATAATACGGGCGTGGTACTCAATATGCGCTGATGACGATACTTTTTGGGTTAACTGAATCAAATAGTAATCGCCGCCGGCCTGATCTAATTTCCCCATTTGCTTTAACTGCTGAGAAACAGTTAATAAGTCAATAGGCTCGCCGTTTTCAAACAAAGCGCGTACAGCATCATAAATATGTTGATGCGCATCTTTATAAAAAACTTCCGGACTTAAAATATCTATGATCTCATCTACACCTTTCTTATCGATCATCATCGCACCTAAAACAACTTGCTCTAAATCAATAGCTTGAGGTGGTAATTTACCACGTTCTAAGGAGATCACATCTTTTTTAGGATTTATAAAATTGGGCTTGGTTTTCAGATTTTCCATGAGGGCGAATGTAAAAAATTTGCTTTGGCAGGTTCAACTTTTCAATGCTGTCATTGTCCACCATAAGTTAACAAATAGCTTGTTGATAACTAAATATTCTTGTTAACAAGCATAAAAAAATCCGGAGTGCAAAACTCCGGAATTTTGTCGCAAGTGATGTTTAAGTGTATTAGCCTTTAAACACACCCATATTTGAATATTTATCCATACGTTTTTCAACCAAATCCTTTGGTGATAAGTTTTTAAACTCTTTAAACGCTTTTAAAATCTCTTCTTTTATTGTAGTGAAGGTCGCTTCGCGATCGCTGTGCGCCCCACCAAGAGGTTCTTTTACGATCTCATCAATAAGCTTTTGCTTCTTCATATCTTTTGCGGTAAGCTTTAAGGCATCTGCCGCTTGCTCTTTAAACTCCCAGCTTCTCCATAAAATCGAAGAACATGATTCTGGAGAAATCACAGAATACCACGTATTCTCAAGCATCAATACTTTGTCTCCAACTCCTATTCCTAAAGCTCCACCACTGGCGCCTTCCCCAATGATCACGACGATAATTGGCACTTTAAGACGGGTCATTTCAAGAATATTACGAGCAATCGCTTCTCCTTGACCGCGCTCTTCAGCTTCAAGACCCGGGTAAGCTCCCGGAGTATCAATAAAGCAAACTACAGGAAGGTTAAATTTCTCTGCACTTTTCATAAGTCGCAGAGCCTTGCGGTAGCCTTCTGGATTTGCCATACCGAAATTACGGTATTGACGTGTTTTTGTATTGAATCCCTTTTGCTGACCGATCAACATAAAACTTTGGTCGCCAATCTTCCCAAGACCACCTATCATCGCTTTGTCATCTTTGACATTGCGATCGCCGTGAAGTTCTAAAAAAGTATCCCCACAAAGCGCCTTGATATAATCTAATGTATACGGGCGATTAGGATGACGTGAAAGTTGAACTCGTTGCCAAGGCGTAAGATTTTTGTAAATCTCCTTCTTAGTATCAATGAGTTTTTTCTCTATTTGCTTACACGTATTGGTCACATCAACATCACTTTCCTGACCAATAAGTGAGCATTTCTGGAGCTGTTCTTCTAGCTCCTTAATAGGTTGTTCAAATTCTAAATATTCCATTTAGGGGAAATTTTTAGTTAGCTGACAAATATAAAGGTTTTAAAAAGCTTCTCCCAAACCCTTATCGGTTTTTAACCGGTCATTTTTTTAGTTTGTTTTTATCGTATTTAATACACGTGCAGCCTTGCGTCTTCTGGCATTTTTTAAAATTCCGTTTAAAATTACCGTCAATAAAATAAGAATCGCTCCAAAATAAAATCCGGTATTCATTTGTTCGGCGTCGCCTAAAATGAGAAATGCGAGGATGATTCCATAAACCGGTTCCATATTTGTGGTGAGCATAATCGTATATGGGGTTAGATGCTTCATAACTTTCACCGAAGCGATAAATGCATACGCGGTGCACACCGTAGCCAAAATTATAAGGTAGATCCAGTCTGTTTGCTGCACCTGAAAAAAAGAAGCGTCAAAACGACTAGTTACCGCCAGAAAAACAGTAATAAACAAGGCTCCGGTAAGCAGCTCATAAAAAGAGATCATCACCGAATCGTGCTTTTTAGCATATTTACCATTAAATAACGTGAACAAGGCCGCCAGTAATGCCGAAATAAGCGCAACGATGATTCCTTCGGTGTAACGTGTTTCTACTTCAAATATGAGATACAAGCCACCAATGACAAGCAAACCAAAAACGAGTTCATACCAGATGATTTTTCGTTTATAAAAAATAGGCTCTAAAATGCTCGTAAAGAAAGCACCCGTACTCATCATCGCCAAAGTGATAGAAACATTAGCGATTTTTACCGCGCCAAAAAACGTCAACCAATGCAAGGCTATTAGAACACCAACACCTGCAAGCCCTAAAAGTGTTTTTCCTTTCGCCTTGAGCGAAATCCCTTTAATTTTTATGTAGACAAATATAACCAGAGAAGCAATGAGCATACGATACCAAACTAATGCCGTAGCACCAATGCTGATCAAAGCACCCAGAACTGCCGTAAACCCCCAAATGAACACGATGACGTGAAAATGAAGGTAACTTTTAAGACTATCGTTTTGCACGGTTGAGAAGATAAACAGCTAAAATACCAAAAAGCACATTAGGCAGCCATACGGCAACCATAGGCGAAAAATCTGATTGCTCTGAAATGGTCCCAAAAACCTTATCAAAAAAGATAAATATAAAGGCTAGTGAAATCCCCAACGCCAGATTGATTCCCATTCCTCCACGGCGCTTCATCGAAGAAACTGCAACAGCAATAATGGTTAAGATATAAGCACTCACCGGTAAACTGTAGCGTTTGTACAGCACCACCTCATACCTGTTGATCGCCGAAGAACCTCGAGCGCGCTCCTTATCTATAAACTCTCGTAATCTGGGCGTCGTCAAAGTTTCCGCGATATATTCTAGCGGAGTGAGATCTTCTAGGTCAAAAGAAAACAAGGTGTCTAATTTTGGTTTTGAAATTAATATATCACCCTCCTTACCTACAATTCGCTTTTTATAACCATTAAGGCGGTAGAGTGTATCTTCAGGGCGATAGACGATACTGCGCGCCTGAATTTTATATTGTAGCGTATTGTCTTCAAAATGTTCTAAGGTGAAGTTCTGCCCCATTTTGCTAGACGGTGTAAACCTACTCACATAGATGTAATCGTGATCATTGATCTGGCGGTAAACATTTCGGGTTTCTCGTGCTGCTTTACCATTTTTGAGGTATTCATAAGTAAACTCATTAAATCCTCTACTGGCATTAGGCGCAAGATAAGTCCCCAGAATATAAGCCCCGATACAAACCAGCGTTGCTCCTATAAGATAAGGTCGTAAAAACCTATAAAACGAAACACCACTACTCAAAAATGCGATAACCTCGGTATTGTTTGCCAGTTTTGAAGTAAACCAAATCACCGACAGGAATAAAAACAACGGAAATAACAGATTGGCAAAATAGATAGTAAAATTGAGATAGTAAATCGCTACCTCAACAAACGGCACCTCGTTAGCCAGCATCTTATCTATTTTCTCGGCGAGATTCACCGTGATCCCGATAGGAATAAATAAAAGCAGCATTCCTATAAAAGTGCCCAGATAACGCTTCAGTATGTACCAATCAAGGATTTTCATCTAAAGTCTTTTATCCATTTGTTTTACCATTTTTTCTTTCCAGCTATAAAAATCTCCTGCAATAATATGCTTGCGGGCTTCGCGTACCAGCCACATATAGAAACCAAGGTTGTGAATGGTCCCTATTTGACGCCCTAAAATTTCGTTCACACTGAATAAATGACGCACATAGGCTTTAGAGTACGCGGTATCTACCCAAGTCGTTCCGTCAGGATCAAGCGCAGAAAAATCAGCCTCCCATTTTTTGTTTTTAATATTTATCGTACCGTGTTGTGTAAACAAAGTTCCGTTGCGCCCGTTACGCGTAGGCATTACGCAGTCAAACATATCTATACCTAACGCAATATTCTCTAAAATATTGATAGGTGTTCCCACGCCCATCAAATACCGCGGTTTATCTTCCGGAAGGATTTCGGTCACCACTTCAGTCATCGCGTACATTTCTTCTGCCGGCTCCCCAACTGAGAGTCCGCCAATGGCGTTACCCACTGCTCCCGAATTGGCAATATATTCTGCAGATTGTTTCCGCAGATCTTTATAAGTACTTCCCTGAACAATAGGAAAAAACGCTTGATCATAACCGTATTTCACCGGAGTCTTGGCCAAGTGATTGATACATCGATCTAACCAGCGATGCGTCATATGCATCGAGCGTTTTGCGTAATTATAATCGCAAGGATACGGCGTACACTCATCAAAAGCCATAATAATATCGGCGCCAATACTACGCTGAATTTCCATCACACGCTCTGGTGTAAACATATGAAATGAGCCATCGATGTGTGATTTAAACTTCACACCTTCTTCTTTGATCTTTCGATTTGCGGAAAGTGAATAAACTTGATACCCGCCACTATCGGTTAGAATGTTTCGGTCCCAATTCATAAACTTATGCAAGCCACCGGCCTTCTCGAGGATTTCGGTTTGTGGTCTTAAATATAAATGGTAGGTGTTTCCTAAAATTATATCAGGATTTATATCTTGTTCTAGCTCCCGCTGATGCACCCCTTTTACCGTGGCAACGGTGCCCACAGGCATAAAAATTGGGGTTTCAATGGTTCCGTGATCGGTGGTGATTGCTCCTGCACGCGCCTTACTGGCAGCGTCTTTTGTGACAAGATTAAATAGCATAGTATAATTTAGAGCGGCAAAGATAAAACTATTTAATAGATAGTCTTGATACAGAAAAGCACAAGATAAGTGCGGATTTTAAACTTAAAATATCAATCTTCTTAAATTTCCTTAAAAGCTTAGTAATATATGGGTTATTGATTGTAATACGTGTTTAAAATGGGTATTTTTGAACTTCAAATTTTAACTTAATTAAAATGCCAAACACAAAACAATTAGAAGATTTTGTCTCTCAGGTAAGAAGAGACATCGTAAGGCAAGTACACCAAGTGAGTTCTGGGCATCCGGGAGGATCTTTAGGCTGTACTGAATTTTTTGTAGCCTTATATCAAGAAGTAATGAAACGTAAAGAAGGTTTTGATATGGACGGAAAGGACGAAGATCTATTCTTCCTGTCTAATGGACATATTTCTCCTGTATTTTACAGCGTTTTGGCTCGTTCTGGCTATTTTCCGGTTGAAGAATTAAATACGTTTAGAAAAATAGATTCTCGTTTACAGGGTCACCCAACAACTCACGAAGGCCTGCCAGGAATTCGTATCGCTTCAGGTTCTTTAGGACAAGGAATGAGTGTTGCTCTTGGAGCTGCTCAAACTAAAAAATTAAACGGTGATGACAGCCTTGTTTATTCCCTTCACGGTGACGGTGAATTGCAAGAAGGTCAAAACTGGGAAGCAATTTTATATGCTGCTGGTAACAAGGTAGATAACCTAATTGCTACTATTGACCTCAACGGTCAGCAAATTGACGGAAGCACTGACGATGTTTTAAACATGGGTAGTGTACGTGCTAAGTTTGAAGCTTTTGGCTGGGACGTTTTAGACGTTGAAAAAGGAAATGATATCGAAGCGATTATCGCTGGTCTCAACGAAGCCAAATCACGCACCGGTAAAGGAAAACCGGTTTGTATTTTGCTACACACCATAATGGGACACGGTGTTGACTTTATGATGAATGGTCACGCGTGGCACGGTAAAGCGCCTAATGATGAGCAATTAGAAAAAGCACTAGCGCAAAACCCTGAGACTTTAGGGGATTACTAATTGACACCCATCAAAAAGAAACTATTAACCTTAAAAATTACCCCGAATATATTTTACTCATAACGAATAAAATGGGGTCAGAAATATGAAAAAATTCACAAATTCAGGAAATATAGATACACGTTCTGGTTTTGGTGCAGGTATGGACGAATTGGGCAAAACTCATGAAGATGTTGTGGCGCTTTGTGCAGACCTTACCGGCTCTTTAAAACTGAACGACTTTGCTAAAAACCATCCGGAACGCTTTTTTCAAACCGGTATCGCAGAAGCTAATATGATTGGTATGGCTGCCGGTATGACCATAGGCGGAAAAATACCTTACGCAACATCTTTTGCAAACTTTGCAACTGGTCGTGTGTATGATCAAATTCGTCAAAGTGTTGCGTATTCCGGAAAAAATGTAAAAATATGTGCTTCTCACGCCGGTCTTACTCTTGGTGAAGATGGAGCAACACACCAGATTCTTGAAGATCTAGGTTTAATGAAAATGTTACCGGGAATGACCGTGATCAACCCTTGTGACTTTAACCAAACTAAAGCAGCCACCATCGCGATCGCAGATCACGACGGACCGGTTTACTTACGTTTTGGTAGACCTAGCGTTCCTAACTTTACTGAAGCTGACGGAAAATTTGAAATCGGTAAGGCATTACACCTTGTTGAAGGTTCTGATGTTACCATTTTGGCGACCGGTCACCTAGTATGGCACGCTCTAGAAGCTGCCGAAGCACTTGAGGAAAAAGGAATCAGCGCAGAGGTTATTAACATCCATACCATCAAGCCACTTGATGATGAAGCTATTTTAAATTCTATCAAAAAGACACGTTGTGTAGTAACCTGTGAAGAGCACAATTACTTAGGCGGTCTTGGTGAAAGCGTTTCTGGCTTGCTTGCTAAAAACGATCCTGTTTACCAAGAATTCGTAGCAACCAATGATACTTTTGGTGAGAGTGGAACTCCTGCTCAACTTATGGAAAAATACGGCCTTAATACTAAATCTATTGTAGAAGCCGTTAATAGAGTGCTAGCTAAGAAGTAAGCACTTTTATAGATTTTATTCCTAAAAATGTTTGCTTCTATCAGCTAGTTTAAGGCGATCTTTACAGATCTCTTTTAACTTTAACCGCTCAATTTTGAGCTAAACTTAACTGATATGAAAAGAGCATTTTTAGGAATTTTATTTTTAGCCGTGTCCTTTGCACACGCACAATCAGACCCGGGTTTCGGAATTAAAGCCGGTCTTAATTACGGAGGCACAGGAGACATTAGCGACTCTGCCGAAAACGCTTATCAAGACCCAAGTAGCGATATAGGCTATCACGTGGGTGTCTTTGGGCGTACAGGAGAAAAACTCTTCTTGCGACCAGAACTTGTTTATACCAAGCTCAATTCTACCTATGAAGATGATGATTTTAGCATGCAAAAGCTAGACTTACCGGTTCTTGTAGGTCTTGAAGTTATTGGGCCACTACAAGTTTTTGCGGGTCCTGCTTTTCAATACATTTTAGATACTGAGTATGACGGCATCACCCTGGGAGATGTAAAAAACGATTTTACAGTAGGTCTCAATGTGGGCGCAGCAATCGCTTTAGGAAAACTTGGTGTTGACTTACGCTATGAGCGTGGTTTTGGTGATAACGAAGCAGAATTTTTAGATTCTAACGGAATCATCACTTCAGGATCAAGAATAGACACACGACCTGATCAACTTATTTTAAGTGTATCACTTAATTTATAATCATCTTTATAAGGTAAGCCACAGAGTGCTAAAATCTTTGGTGGCACCAATAAAAAAGCCCGTTATCATTGTTGATAACGGGCTTTTCTATTCCCTTTAATGGTTGTTTTCTTATTCTATGTCTGGATCTAGATAATCATCCAGACCATCATTATTTGAGTCAATGTATATGGTATTTCCATCTTCATCAAAATCTAGCTCATCACGCGTAGACGTTCCGTCACCATCATCATCAGTATCTAAATAATCAGGTACATTATCCCCATCAGTATCATCTCCTAATTCATTTACATAATGATTACCATTGATGTCTTCCCTCCAGTTAGGAACCCCGTCATTATCATTATCTGAATCCTCTACTGCACGATAAAGATCAAAGGTGAACACAAGATCTGAATATGCCGAAAAACCAGTCCCCGAACTATTAAAATACCCTAATCCGCTTGGAATAAAAACAGCTCCAATTCCATAATCATCTCCAAAGCTATATGTTCCATCAGCGTTTTGAGTAAACTGCGTACCGGCCTTTAATTCGCTTACTCCGTTAGCAAAACCAAAAACCACCTGAGTTAAATCAAACCAAACCGGCGTAACGGACGCATCAAAACGATCTCCGCCTACAACACTTCCTTGATAATTCACAAAAGTTGAGTCAGCAAAAGTAGGCTGCGCTCCTGCTCCCTCACGAGCTTTTAAAATGTATAGTTCGTAATCAGTATCTTCAAAAGTATATTGACGTGTGATCACCTGACTAGAAAGTGGTGTCTTATCAGCATTAGCTCCGCTAATCGTATCAAAACGAATTTTGAAATCAAAGTCAGCAGCAGGCGTTTCAAATTCCTCATAATTGTAAAAGTGCGTATCAAGATAAGCTCTCAAATTGGCCGAACTTTCTACTTGCACTTCCCCCCGATCACGAACTTCGATCTCTGTAGTTCCGTCGTCATCTTTTTTACAAGAAACAAAAAATAAAAGGCCCATAACCGCCACAAACACTTTTCTTACCATAGTCATCATATTGCTTTTAGGTCGCGCAAGATACAATTTTACGCTATTTTTGTATTGTTAAAAACGAGCTTTAAAGCAATAGATTATGCGAGTTGACAAATATTTGTGGTGTGTGAGATACTTTAAAACACGTTCTATAGCTACAAATGCCTGTAAAAAAGGACAGGTAAAAATTAATGATGTTGCAGTGAAGCCTTCACGAGAAGTGTTTCCATCAGACACCATTCAAGTAAGAAAAAATCAAATTAACTATGTCATCGAGGTCTTAGACCATCCGCCTAGTCGCGTGGGAGCCAAGTTGGTTGGCCTCTACTGCGTTGATAAAACTCCTGCTGAAAACCTTGAAAAACTAGATCTTTTAAAATATTCACAGGATTATTATCGAAAAAAAGGAACCGGGCGGCCCACTAAAAAAGATCGACGTGATCTTGATGACTTTTACGAAAACGACGACTTTTTTGAAGACTGATTTAAATAAAAATTATTGGGAGCACAGGTATCAAAATGATCAAACGGGTTGGGACGCCGGCCAAGTGACTCAACCTTTAAAAGAATATACTGACCAGATCAGTAACAAAGAGTTAAAAATTCTTGTTCCCGGAGCCGGTTATGGCCACGAAGTGCTGCACCTAGCGCATTTAGGATTTGAAAATGTCACGGTGGTTGATTTTTCAGTTTCCGCGTTGCGAAATCTAAAAGCACGCCTTCCAGAAAAGTGTAACTATCAATTGATCGAAGGTGATTTTTTTGAACATAACGGCACGTATGATCTTATTTTAGAACAAACCTTTTTTTGTGCTTTAGAACCTGATTTAAGACCTAGCTATGCCCAGCACTGCTTTGATCTATTAGTCAAAAAAGGCAAAATCGCAGGAGTCTTATTCAACTTTGAATTGACCGAAAAAGGACCTCCATTTGGCGGAAGCCTAACAGAATATCAAAACTTATTTACGCCTTACTTTGAATTTAGAACTTTAGAAGCCTGCTATAATTCTATAAAACCAAGACAAGGCAACGAACTCTTTTTTATCTTTGAAAAATCAACAACAGCTAAATGATGAAAACCGAGGTGCAAACCATTTTAGATCACGAAGACATTAAGAATAAAATTCGCCGAATTGCTTATCAGATCTATGAAAGCAACGTAGACGAAAAAGAGATTATTCTTGCCGGAATCGCACTTAACGGTTATGTTATTGCCGAGCGTTTAAAAGCAATTCTCGAGGAAGTTTCAGCGCTTCAATGTACTTTGTGCAAGGTTACAATGAATAAAACTGCTCCTCAAGGCACGGTTGAAACCTCTCTTAACGCTTCAGAATACAAAGATAAATCTCTTGTGCTTATAGATGATGTCTTGAACTCCGGAACGACGCTGATTTACGGTGTAAAGCACTTTTTAGATGTACCTCTAAAACAATTTAAGACCGCTGTTTTAGTCAATCGTAATCATAAAAAATATCCGGTTAAGGCAGATTTTAAAGGTATCTCCTTGAGCACTTCACTTAATGAACGCGTTAAAGTGCGCTTCAAACCCGGCAAAGACTCAGCGATCTTAGAATAGTTTTTGTTGCAATTGCGCGACGAGTTCGCCTACAGGCTCCCCTTTGACCATCAATTTTACGGCTGCTTGATTGTAGTAGAAACTGCGCTCAAATAAGTGTTTCCGTATAAATTCTTCTAATTTTTCAATAGTATCCTGATGTTTTAAAACAGGACGATGATCGCGCTGAGACCACAAACGCTGCGTTAATTCCGCAACGCCCACATTTATATAAACCGAAGTTCCTTCGGCTGCTTTAATGCGCTCCATTGCGTCTCCGTAGCAAGGTGTACCACCTCCCAGGCTTATAATTGTGTTATCATACCCCTGAAGCAATTCATTTAAATATTCTGATTCTTTTTTTCTAAAATAAATCTCACCGCGCTCCTCAAAAATTTTTGCAATAGATTTTCCTTCTTTTTCTTCAAGAAAATGATCAAAGTCGATAAAATTCATCTCCTGCTCTTGGGCCAAGATCTTCCCTAAGGTAGACTTTCCTGAACCCATATAGCCTATTAAATAGATTTTCATTTTAAAAAATTACTGATTTTCAGAAGCCTATACCTGCTTCTTTAATTTTATTCAAATTTATCACAAAAAGGCTTGTGTAGATTAAAAAAATGGATGTATATTTGCAGCCGCATTTAAGGAAAGACTTGGTAGCTCAGTTGGTAGAGCATCTCCCTTTTAAGGAGAGGGTCCTGGGTTCGAGCCCCAGCCAAGTCACAAACCACATAAACCAGATTTTAACGTCTGGTTTTGTTTTTTAGTACACCATCGACTTGGTAGCTCAGTTGGTAGAGCATCTCCCTTTTAAGGAGAGGGTCCTGGGTTCGAGCCCCAGCCAAGTCACAAGAATTTAAACCAGATTTTGCCGTCTGGTTTTATTTTATAGTAATTTTGAATTAAATAGACCCGGGTGCTGAAATTGGTAGACAGGCACGGTTGAGGGCCGTGTGTACTTCGTACGTGTGGGTTCAAGTCCCATCCCGGGTACAACTAGAATTTAAAAAACCCTGTGAAATCAACACTTCACAGGGTTTTTTGGTTTTCTACTGATAAATCAACTGATTAGATTTTATACTTCAAATTGTAATCTACTCAGCGAATTCTGCGTCGCTTACAGGTTCAAACCATACGGAAGCTCCCTTCTCTGTATTTGGAATTACAAAAATGTGGGTCATAGCTTCATCGGTTGAAGCCCCATGCCAATGCTTTACATTTTTTGGCACCTTAATCACATCCCCTTTGACTATGGTTTCTTTGGCTTGACCTTCAATCTGGTGATACCCTGTTCCTTCTGTAACCATTAAAAGTTGTCCGCTAGGGTGATAATGCCAGTTGGTACGTGAGCCCGCTTCAAAAGTTACGCTACCCGATTTTGTAGTGTATATTGAATCTTCAGGAACTAACAAGTTCATATAAACATCTCCCACAAACTTTTCTTTTGAGGTACGAGTACCCTTTTCAAAAATTTGTTCCTTCGATTGACTTTCGGCTTCAGGATTTTTAGAAGTGCTTTCTACGCAAGAAAATAAGGTGAGCGCAAAGACTACAAAACAGATTGAAGTATATCTATTCATATAGAAAATGGTTAAAATTCTTTGATTGCATCCTCAATTCTTTGCTCGCCCTCGACCATTTCAAAAACGGCATTTTGTGCCACATCATCATTTAACACGTGAACCAACGTATAAGCAACATCGTCTCGCGTAACCTCGCCGTGCTCTACATCAAGTGCCGCTTCAATTTTACGCGTGCCTTCTTCATTTTTTAAAGTTCCGGGGCGCACAATCGTATAGTTAAGTCCGCTATTCTTTAAATAATTATCTGCTTTACGTTTAGCCTCCAGATAGTGTCTCAGCGACTCGCTACTTTCAGGATTATCAGCGTTAATCGAACTTAGCATGATAAACTTTTTAACCTCAACATCTTTGCTCGCATCTATAAGTCGCTTGGCACCCTCCTGATCTACATCAATTGTTTTTTCAGGACCAGTGTTTCCGCCGGAACCCGCAGCAAAAATTACCTTGTCAATACCTTTTACCGCTTTAGATAAATCTTTTTCTAAATCCCCTAAGACAGTGTCTATTCCTTGTATTTTAAATTGCTTTTGCTGTTCTTGTTTGCGCACCATAGCCACCGGGTTATAATATTGCGACTGATCGAGATAGCTTACGATCAATTTTCCGGTCGTTCCGTTTGCGCCTGCCACTAAAACATTTTCTTTACTGGTTTCCATAACATTAGTATTTTTTTGCGGTTCAAGTAATCTTGGTTAAAGTTACTTAGCACCTAAAAGTCGCACTAAAGGATTAACGGCATTTAACGCCTATATCAGCGCTTCTTAGCATTGTATTAAGATGTCGTTAAAGCTTTTTACATTTAAGAGGAATACTCCTAGTTTTGCAGTATGAAAACAAGCTTTGGTAATCTTACAGATTCAGAAACTCCGGTACTGATAGATTTTTTTGCGACATGGTGTGGACCGTGCCAAACGCTAGCTCCTATACTTGAAGACGTAAAAAAAGATCTGGGCGAAAAGGTCAAGATCGTAAAAGTTGATGTCGACAAAAATCAAACCTTAGCTCAGAAATTTCAAGTACGTGGCGTTCCTACCCTAATGCTTTTTAAAAATGGAGAGCAAGTTTGGCGACAAAGCGGTGTTTTAACGCGTGCCGATATCAAAAAGGTTATTGAAAGCTACTAGCGTGCTTTTACCTCACTAAACCCAATTCCTAAAGATTTTTCATAATTACGAAGAGTGCGCAACTCTTTAGAAGTCACTAAAGCCAGCGATAAGCCTTCCTTACCGGCTCTTGCAGTTCGGCCGCTTCTATGGGTATAATATTCTTCTTGATCAGGCATTTGATAATGAATCACAAAAGTGAGGTCCTGAACATCAATCCCACGGGCAGCAATATCTGTTGCAACAAGTAGGCGCAAACTTTCGTTTTTAAAAGCACGCATCACTTTATCCCGTTCCTTTTGTAGCATATCTCCTTGAAGAGCTTCGGCAGCAACATTTTTAGCGATTAGTTGTTTGGCCAGTTTTGCAGTTGCCGCTTTGGTTTTACAGAAAATAATTCCACGTTCTCCTTTTTTACTTCTCAGGAAGTCCAAAAGAATAGGTAGTTTATCAACCTCTTCACATTGCAAAAATTTATGCTCGATATTTTTATTCACCACATCGCGACTTATCTGAATACGGTACGCATCTTCAGCCATATGCTGATTAACGATCTGTTTGATTCCGTGCGGCATAGTCGCTGAAAACAACCATTTATTTTCAACATTTCTCAACGCGCTTAAAATTTCATCAAGCTGCTGCTTGAAGCCCATACTCAACATCTCATCGGCTTCGTCAAGCACAACGGTGTGCACCTGAGATAGGTCAATTGCCTTTCGATTAAGCAAATCGATCAAACGTCCCGGGGTAGCTACAACGATATGTGTAGGTCTGCTCAAATTTTTAATCTGAAAATCTATCTTCTCCCCACCGTAAACCGCTTCGGTAAAAATCTTCTCGGTATACTTTGTGAATTTAAAAAGCTGCTTTGCTACCTGCTGACTCAATTCACGCGTTGGACACAGAATCAGCGCCTGAATACTTTTTTGATTCGCATTTATACGCTCCAGAATTGGCAATCCATAAGCTGCAGTTTTTCCGGTACCGGTTTGAGCCTGCCCAACTAAATGCGCATTTCCTTCTAAAAGCAACGGAATCGCTTCTTCCTGAATTTGAGTTGGCTTTACAATGCCAAGCTCATTCAAGCCTTTGATCAGGTTTTTATTCAGTCCTAAGGATTTAAAATTCTGTGCCATTTTTCAATTTTGATTGCGCAAAGATACATAAAGCGCAAACGGTATTCCTTGAAGAAATTAAAAGGTAAACTCCTAAAACACTATTTTTTTTAATCGAATTGTTTCTCCGAATTCGCCAATACTCTTAGTCGTTCATCCATAAATAACTCTAAATCAAAAGCCTATTCCCAAACACTATAACGTTATAGACTAAAATAATTGTAAAATTTTCAGAATTAATAGTATTACTATTAATTTAGCGATCAAAATTTGTTTTTATGGATGAGTTACTTCGCAATTTGAAGATCATTATCAACGACAATGTCTATTTAAAAGACCCCGAATCTTCGCTATTAGGAAGACGTATTGTTAAGCACGGTATTTTATTAATCAACGAATTAGGCTTTGATAATTTTACGTTCAAAAAATTAGGCGATTGTATTGAATCTAATGAAAGTTCGATCTACAGGTATTTTGAGAACAAGCATAAATTCTTGATTTATTTAACTAATTGGTATTGGGGATGGAAAGAATACCAACTCGCTTTTGCTACTGCCAACATTCACGACCCCAAAGAAAAGCTAGAACAAGCCATCGAGATTCTAACGCGTGAGGTTGAAGAAGATCATTCATTTAATCATATTAATGAGGTAGCGCTTAACAAGATTGTTATCAATGAATATTCAAAATCTTACCTTACTAAAGAGGTAGATGATGAAAATAAAGAAGGTTATTTTGTTATTTACAAACGACTTTCAACCCGGTTGAAAGAAATGATCGCAGATGTAAATGAAGGCTATCCTTACCCCGCAAGTCTGGCAAGTACCATCTTAGCGGGCTCATTACATCAGCATTTTCTAAAGGATCATTTTACCTCCTTAACAGATTGTGGAAAGAAGACCTCACCGTCGCAATACTTTATCCACCTTACTTCAAACCTTTTAAACTCCTAAACACTATATGGATTCTAAAACATTAACGCCCTGGCAACGTTTTGTAAGGCTACTCAAATTAGAGAAGAAAGATTTCTTACAAATTCTCTATTATGCCATTTTTGCCGGTCTCGTAAGTTTATCGCTTCCTTTAGGGATTCAAGCGATCGTAAATCTTATTCAAGGTGCGCAGATCACTACTTCCTGGATTATTCTCGTTGTATTAGTGACTTTGGGGGTTGCCTTTGTAGGTGCGTTGCAACTGATGCAAATACGAATTCTGGAGAATGTGCAGCAAAAGATCTTTACGCGTGCGTCTTTTGAATTTACTTATCGCTTTCCGAAGATAAAGATGAGCGAACTTAAAGATTATTATCCGCCGGAATTAGCAAACCGTTTTTTTGATATTCTCACAATACAGAAGAGTTTGTATAAACTGGTGCTGGATTTTCCGGCTGCTTTGGTTCAAATTGTTTTCGGATTGGTATTGCTTTCGTTTTACCATCCGTTTTTTATTTTCTACGGAATTCTTCTGATTCTCTTGATTTATTTAGTATTTAAATTCACCGGAAACACCGGTTTACAAACCAGTCTTACCGAATCAAAATACAAATATAAGATCGCACACTGGATCCAAGAGATCGCAAGAGCACTGGTAAGTTTCAAGCTTTCCGGCAGATCTAGTCTTGCGCTGGACAAAAATGATGCTTTGGTGAGTGATTATGTAGATGCGCGTGAGAGTCACTTTAAAATCTTGCGTATTCAGTTTATACAAATGATCGCTTTTAAAGTACTTGTGACCGCCGGTCTATTATTAATTGGTGGTTTTCTGGTACTGAATCAGACTATGAATATCGGTCAATTTGTGGCTGCTGAGATTATAATTGTATTGATCATCAATTCGGTTGAAAAACTCATTTTAGGACTTGAGAATTTTTACGATCTGCTTACGGCTTTAGAAAAAGTGGGTCAGGTAGTTGACAAAAAACTTGAAGATCAGGAGTTATCAAAACCCTTTGACAATGCAGACAATCTTAATCTGGAATTGCGCAACGTAAGCTACGTAGATAAAGCTGATGAAGTTACCATTCTCGACAAGGTTTCCCTTGAAATCAATCCCGGTGAACACGTACTGATTAACGGTCCCAACGGCGCCGGAAAATCAACCTTACTTAAGATCATCGCTGGAATTCTAGAACCTACTTCGGGTGAATTTTTTATCAATAACAAATCGGTTAAAGGGATTCAGCTCAATCATTACAGAGCCTTGTTAGGGCAATCCTTTCCTGAGGAAACTCCGTTTGAAGGCACCATTTTAGACAACATTACGTTTGGAGACCAAACGGTTCCGCAGGAAAATATAGACTGGGCAATTGAAAAAATGGGGCTATCTGACTTTGTAAAAGATCAACCTAAAGGTTTAGATACGCTTATAAAACCAGAAGGGCAGCGACTTTCAAAAACCATTGCAGATAAGATTGTGATGGCGCGCAGTATTGTGCGCAAGCCTAAAGTTTTGATCTTAAAAGAACCGCTGACTAAATTTTCTGCGGAAGAAAAAGAGCGCATTGTAAACTTTTTATTTGACAAGTCTAACTCCTGGGCAATCATTGTTGCCAGTAAAGACGAAGCTTGGCGCAACTGCTGTGAACGCACTTTGTGGCTAGACGGCGGCAAACTTTCAACTTCAAATTAAACTCCTATGCTTAATATATCTCAAGATAAAATAAACGAAAAGGTAGATATTAGCGGCTATAAGGCTTCAAAAAAGGTCTTAGAGAAAAAGCATTATGCCTACTTTAATCGCTTTCTCAAAGTGTTTACGGTGATCTTAATCGTAGTACTTTTTCTGCCGTGGACGCAGACCATTTCAGGTATAGGCTATGTAACAACACTTACCCCTGAGCAGCGACCGCAAACCATACAATCTCCCATTCCCGGGCGTGTTGAAAAATGGTATGTACGCGAGGGAGAGTCGGTTAAAAAAGGAGATACGATCCTTTTTATTACCGAAGTGAAAAATGAATATTTTGACCCTAATCTGGTAGAACGTACAGACCAACAGGTGCGTGCTAAAGCTAGTTCGGTAGAATCGTATAAAAATAAGGTAAACGCCTTAGGTAATCAGATCGAAGCTTTGCGCAGCGAACGTATTTTAAAGCTGAAACAAGCAGATAACAAACGTATTCAAGCGCAGCTAAAGATCAAAAGCGACAGTATTGATTTTGAGGCAACCAAAACCAATCTTAGGATTGCCGAGCGTCAGTATGAGCGAACGCTGGCCTTACAACAAGAAGGCTTAAAAGCTGTGACCGATGTTGAAGAAAAACGCTTGAAATTGCAGGAAGCTCAGGCTAAGATCATTTCGCAAGAAAATAAATTATTGGCCAGTCGCAACGAATTGTTAAACGCACAAATAGAGCTTAACCGTCTTGAAGCGACCTATGCAGATAAGATTTCTAAAGCACAAAGTGATCAAGCGACAGCGCTTTCTACACAGCTAGACACCGAAGCTGCGGTGAGCAAATTAGAGAATACCCGTACTAATTATGAGATCCGTAATAACTTGTATTACGTGCGAGCACCACAAGATGGATTTATTAATAAAGCGATCATAGGCGGTATTGGCGAGACGTTTAAAGAAGGGCAACAGTTGGTGAGTATTATGCCTACTAATTATGATATTGCGGTAGAAACTTATGTAAAACCCATAGACCTTCCGTTGATTCATGATGGTGAAAAAGTGCGTATTCAGTTTGATGGATGGCCTTCTATAGTTTTTAGCGGTTGGCCGTATAATTCCTTCGGAACTTTTGGCGGCAAGGTAGTTGCCGTAGAGCGTTTTATAAGCCCTAACGGAAAATACCGCGTGCTTCTAGCTCCCGATCCTGATGAGCAGCCTTGGCCCGAAGCTTTGCGCATAGGTGCCGGTGCAAACACATTAGCACTTTTAGAAGACGTGCCCATCTGGTATGAGTTGTGGCGAAAACTCAACGGTTTCCCGCCTAACTACTATACTCCAACAACAGCAACACCTAATAAAGATTCTGCTAAAAAATGAGAAAAGCTATAATCATACTGGCCTTTCTATGTTGTGTTTCCGGGCTTCAAGCTCAGGTAGATTCATTGCAGGTTTTAAGTTTCCCAGAGTATATAAGTCTGGTGAAACAAAACCATCCTGTAGCGAAGCAAGCCAACCTGATTTTAGAAACCGGAGATGCTAAACTACTCAAAGCGCGTGGCGGTTTTGACCCAAAAGTTGAAGTAGATTTTGATCAAAAAGTTTTCAAGGAAACTGAATATTATGACCTACTCAATGCCACGTTTAAAATCCCTACCTGGTACGGAATTGATCTTAAGGCACAATTTGAAGAAAACGAAGGATATTATTTAAATCCGCAAAAAACAGTTCCTGAAAACGGACTCTATACTGCGGGGATCTCTGCTTCTTTAGGACAAGGCTTATGGATCAACGAGCGTATGGCCACATTAAAACAGGCTAAAGTATATCAGCAGCAAGCGCGAGCTGATCTTGATCTGGCAGTGAACGCCATATTGCACGATGCGGCTGTAGCTTATTTTGACTGGTTACAAGCCTATAAAAAAGTGTTGCTTTACGAGCGTTCTTTAGAAAATACCATCGTTCGTTTTAGAGGGATTAAGCAAAGTGCGTTGCTGGGCGATATTCCGTTAATTGATACAACTGAAGCTAAAATTAGTGTTCAAAGCAGAGCGCTGAGTTTAAAAGAGGTCGAACTCGAGTACGTTCAGAAAAAATTAGAATTGGCTAATTACCTCTGGTTAGGAAATAATATTCCTGTGGAGCTACAGGATGATGTTTTTCCGCAAGACGACTTAGCATTTGTTATTGATGAAACACTGGATATTACCGGTTTTGACCTTGCAGATTTTCAGATCAACGAGCATCCTAAAATGCGCTCTCTGGCGTATAAAGTGGAAGGTTTAGAAATTGAAAAGCGACTTAAAGCCAATAAATTGCTTCCGGTGATTGATGTGAATTATAATTTCATTTCATCAGAACCCGAGAATCTTGACAGTTTTTATACCCAAAATTATAAAGCCGGCCTGCATTTTAAAATGCCTTTATTTCTTCGGAAAGAACGTGGAGATCTTGAACTTGCTAAATTAAAATTACAAGACACCGAACTGGATCTGACCAACTCGCGCTTGCAACTTCAGAATAAAATAAAAGCTGTGAATACCGAGTTATTCACCTTGCAAGAGCAAAATGCAATGGCCGAAGAACTGGTTACCAATTACGCAACGATGCTCAACGCAGAAGAGCGTAAATATCAGGTAGGCGAAAGTTCGATTTTCTTGATCAATTCGCGCGAATTGAAACTTATTGATTCTCAGCTAAAGCAAATAGAACTCACGTACAAGCTTTATAAAGCAAAGGCTAAACTCTTTAAAACGATCGCTAATAATCCTGATAATATATAAGGAGTATTTTAGTTGTATAAGCCTCGCGCATTACATCTAGATTATCAAGTAAACTTTGTAACTTTGCAGCTTCAAAAAAGGAGACTATGATTATCGTAAAAACAAGAGAAGAGATAGAACTTATGCGTGAAAGCGCGCTAATCGTGTCTAAAACTCTTGGTGCCTTAGCAGCAGAAGTAAAACCCGGTGTAACCACATTAGAGCTTGATAAGATCGCCGAAACCTGCATTCGCGACCACGGTGCTATTCCCGGATTTCTCGGACTTTACGATTTTCCTAATTCGCTTTGCATGAGCCCTAATGAGCAAGTGGTACACGGAATTCCTAATGACAAACCTCTTGAAAACGGCGATATTATTTCAATAGACTGTGGTGCTTTAAAAAATGGTTTTTACGGGGATCACGCCTATACTTTTGAAGTAGGTGAAGTAGCTCCTGAGACTAAAAAGTTATTGAAGGTCACTAAAGAATCGCTTTATAAAGGGATTGAACAATTTAAGTTTGGCAATCGCGTAGGAGATGTAGGTTATGCGATTCAGAAGTATTGTGAAGATCAAGGGTATGGAATTGTACGTGAATTAGTAGGTCACGGTCTGGGCGCTAAAATGCACGAAGATCCTGAAATGCCTAACTACGGACGTCGTGGCCGCGGTAAAAAATTTATTGAAGGAATGGTTGTCGCTATTGAACCTATGGTAAATAGAGGAACACACCGCATCAAACAACATCGCGATGGCTGGACGATCACTACCCGCGACGGCGAGCCTAGCGCTCATTTTGAGCACGATGTTGCTTTAGTAGACGGAAAACCTGAGCTTCTTTCAACTTTTAAGTATATTTATGACGCTTTAGGCATTACCAGCGATGAAGAAGATGCCTTTAGAGCTCAACCTATTACCAATTAATTTTTAAATACCAAGTGCCATGCAGTTAGAAACTTGGATTGATTATCGTGAAGATAACTGGGAAGAAGGCTATAAAATAGGGCTTTCAAATTATGGTCAAGTGCGCAGCTACAATAAGAACCCAAATGGGAATATTATTAAAGGCGGACACATTAATGGCTATGTTACGGTAAACATCAAATTAGCTAATGGCAAACGCCGTAATTTCTATCTGCACAAGTTGCTGGCGAAAGCGTTTTTAAAGGCCGGAGAAAACGAAAAAGCCGTTTTACATCTCAATCACGACAAGACAGACAATAGAGTTACTAATCTAAAATGGGCCACACACAAAGAGCGCTATGCGCATCAAAAAACGAGTCCGTTAGACATTAAACGCCGTACTTCAGGGGAACGTCACTACACTAAATTAAGTTACGCCGAAGCTAAAGTACTTAAGAAAAAATTACTTGACCCTAACAGGCGTACCCGATTAAAAGTTTTGGCGAAACAATTTGGTGTTTCAGAAATGCAATTGCATCGTATTAAAACCGGAGAAAACTGGGGAGATCTTCAAGTATGATTTCAAGTCTTTTTAAGCGTGTTTTAAACAGTATTCCGCGCCCTTTATTAATTCGTCTCAGTTATATCGCTAGACCTTTTCTCGCCTTCAGCCTACAAGGCGACACCTATCAAGATCCTATTGACGGAAAAACCTTTAAGAAGTTTTTGCCGTACGGTTACGAAAACCAAAGAGAGAATGTACTCTCCCCTTCTACCCTTTCGTTAGAGCGACATCGCCTGCTGTGGTTATACCTAAAAGAGGAAACTGATTTTTTTAAAGCAAAGAAAAAAGTACTTCATTTCGCACCAGAACAAGCCTTTTACAAGCGCTTTAAGCAGATGCAAAATCTTGATTATACTACTACTGATTTGAATTCTCCTCTCGCGGATGTCAAAGCTGATATTTGTGATTTGCCCTTCAGTGAAAATACTTATGATATCATTTTTTGTAATCACGTTTTAGAACATATTCCTGATGACACTAAAGCGATGCAAGAATTATATAGAGTACTCAAGCCGGGTGGAATGGCTATTTTACAAATTCCGCAAGATCTGAGTAGAGCCAAGACCTTTGCTGATGACTCTATAACAGACCCTAAAGAACGCGCAAAAGTATTTGGTCAATATGACCACGTTAGGATTTATGGTCGCGATTATTTTGATAAATTACGGTCTATAGGTTTTGAGGTAAAAGAAATTGACCTGACCGCTAAGATGCCAGCAGCAACCGTTGATAAATACCGCTTAGCACCAGGAGAGCTCTTGCCCGTATGTTTTAAATGATCGCTATGCAAAAATGCTATTTTATTCTATTTGTTCTTCTCGCTTTTAACAACTGGATATATAGTCAAGCAAATGATTGTACCAATGCTATCATTCTTTGCGGCAACACTCCGGTAGGCGTAGAACCAAATGGTATTGGCTTTGATGAATTCAGTCTCCCCGGAAACTTTGTACCTCCCTGTTACAGTTTTAACACAGCTACGGTATGGTTTGAGATCAATATTGATCAAGCCGGAACATTAGGTTTTGATATCGTTCCCGGTAATGGCACAGATGATTATGACTTTGCGGTTTATGGTCCGGTTACTGATTGTGCTAATTTAGGAAGGTCTATTCGCTGCAGCAGCACCAATCCTCAAAATGCAGGAGTGAGTGTAAATACAGGTTTAAACGCAACAGAAACAGATGTTACTGAGGGACCGGGAGGCAATGGCAATGGGTATCTGCAAGAATTAACAGTAAATGCCGGAGAGCGCTATTATCTCTTAGTTGATCGTGCCATAGGAGCCGGAGGATTTTCAATTAATTTAAATGGTACTGCCACGTTTCCTGAAACGCCCGATTACAATACCGTTCAAGATTTAGAAGTTTGTGATGTTGTAGGCAACAACGACGGCTTTTACGATTTTAACCTCGCAAGTCAAGCTTCAAGTATCACTAATGGACATCCCGACTCACAAGTCAGTTTTCACGCTTCGTTAGGTGATGCCAACCTTGACCAGAATCCGCTACCCAACACATACACTAACACCACTGCAAATAGGCAAACTATCTACGCGCGCATTAGTAGTAGAACCGGCCCCTGCTCTTCGATTGAAACATTTGATCTCATTGTGAATAGAGATCCGGTTTATAACAACCCAAATCAACTTTATATTTGTAACGCTACCACTGTTGAAAATTATGACCTTTCCGGGTTAAGTGACCAGATCACAGGTTCTGACCCCGATCTAAATATCACTTATTACAGCTCTTCAATTGATGCATTTACAAATCGCGGGGCTATAACTAACATCAATGTTCCTTTCAGTGGAATTGAAATATTCTTCAATATTAGAAATACTGTAACGGGATGTATTATTACAGATAGTTTCAGACTAGACTATGAATATGGCCCAACATTGAGTCAACCCGACCCTTTGATATATTGTCGCGATGATAACACCACACTCACTTATGATTTGTCAGACATTGAAAGTGAGGCGTTAAATGGATTAGATCCTGACGATTTTGACACTTATTTTTATGAATCAACCGCAAATCGGGCAAATGATGTTGACCGACTTCCGATAAGCTGGGATGCTTCGGCAAATTCCCGAACGCTTTATTTTAGAACTATAAATTCAGCAACCGGCTGTTACACTGACGGCTCTTTTGACATTTTGGTTGTGGATTCCCCTGACTACGCTTTTGAAGAAATTCAATACTTATGTATAGATGACCCCAATCCGTTTACTTTACAAATTGATGCAGGGTTTACCCGTTATGAATGGAGTACGGGTCAAAGCGGGGCTACTTTAAACTCAATCACCGTCAATCAACCTGGAACCTATAGTGTAACCGCATTCAATTCGTATGGATGCTCCACAACCAAAACCACACAAGTGCTAGCCTCAGAGCGCGCAACAATTGTCGATGTTGAAGTTGTAGGTCTAAACTATCCGCAGAATGAAGCGATCATCAATGTTACCGGACAAGGAGCCTATGAGTTTTCATTAGATAACGGAGGCTATACGTCAAACAACTCATTTACCGGCTTATCCAGAGGTTACCATACTATTACAGTAAGAGACCTTAACGGATGTGGTTCTGTGCAATCCCAAGCCTTTCTTATTCTGGATTATCCCAGATATTTCACTCCAAATGGTGATGGATACCACGATACTTGGGAACTTATTGGTTTAAATGAATATCCCGGAGCTTATGTGCGCATTTATGATAGGTATGGAAAATTGCTTAAAGAGCTGAGCGCTCAAGATGCCCGCTGGGATGGAACGTATTTAGACAAGATTCTTAAACCGGACGACTATTGGTTCGAACTCGTTTTACCCGAAGGAGCTCGTGTAACCGGCCACTTTAGCTTGATTAATTAGCCGGAATCAAATACTCTTGAAACTTAGTTGACATATAAACCTGCACGCTGTCTCCTTCACTTTGCGTGTAAAGCAAATAAGCATCAATAGCATCAGCTTGTTCTAAAACTTGTTTAGAACGTTCAAAACCTAAAGCCATAAATGCAGTTGCATAGGCATCAGCCTCTGCGCAGGTTTTAGCAATGACTGTTGAACTCAGCACATCACTTTTTTCAGCTAAACCCGTTAATGGATTCACCGTATGTACATAACGCTGACCCGTTACAGAGTCTACTCTAAACTTGCGATAATTACCAGAACCCGCCATACCCTTATTTTCTAGGGAAACAGCTTCAGTGTAATCTCTATCTGTGACCGGAGCGTTGATATTTTCAATACCTACTCTCCATGCTTGATCTTTAGACAAATTCTTTCCGTGCGCTAAAAGTTCGCCTCCTAACTCAATCAAATAATGCTCAACACCATTCTCCTCAAGCATTGCCCCAATTCTATCAATACAATAGCCTTTAGCGATACTATTAAAGTCAAGATAAACCGACTTATCATCCTTTATTATTTTGCCTTCTTCAGAAATTTTAATTTTATCAAGACCTACGTATGCTTTTAAAGAGTCTAATGTTGTACTGTCAAGTTGTTTTAAAGGCTTTCCCGGGCCGAAGCCATAAGCGTTAACCAAAATCCCTACAGTGGGATCATAATAGCCATTAGTAGCCCTATAGACTTTTCTAGACAACGCGAGCACTTCTTTAAACATAGCATCAACAACAACTGTTGTATCGCCGGCATTGATCTTTGAAATATCAGAATCCGGCTGGTATGTACTCATGGATTTGTTAATTGCTGCGATCGTAGAATCAAACTTCTGAGAAACCTCAAATCGTTCATCAGCATAAAATTGCACTTGATATCCCGTTCCTAATGCTTGTCCTGAAAGCACAACCAACTTTGGATCTGTATCACAACTCAAAGCAATCCAACCTAAAACTAAACCTAATAAATACTTCATTATTCTATTTCCTGTAAACCGTTATATATAACTGTGTAAGAATCTCCCTTTTCTACGGGTTTTCCGTAATCCTCTGCACTACCTAAACCCACTCCTGCATAAAAGGTTTTTGCATTAAATTTATCTGCGTGTAACTTCATTTCACTCATAAAACCTTCATCGTAGGCATTAGCATTTTCAGGATAACTCACTGCCCGCACGATCACAAAATGCAATTTTTTGTTGCGTAAAGCTACAAACTGCGGATTGCGTTTGAGTTCACTATTCACTCCTAAAAATTCAAAACCCTGAGCTTCTAGATCTTTCCCTACGATATTCATCGCAAGGTTATGAAGCTCCTGTTTATTTAATAATTCTGCCATAAAGCAAAGATACTGCGCGTGAAATTATAGCAGAAAAAAAGCCGCTACTTTCGTAACGGCTTTTTGGATAATTTAAGTTTTGATTATCCTCCGAAGTCATCAAAACGAATATTCTCGTCTGGGATACCAAAATCCTCTCCCATTTTTTGAACTGCTTTGTTCATCAATGGAGGCCCACAGAAATACAATTCGATTTCTTCTGGCTCGTCGTGCTTGCTCAAGTACTGCTCGATAACAGCATTGTGTACAAATCCAACAAAACCATCTCCTGGGCTATCAATATCTTCTTTTACTTTCCAATTATCCTCTTCTAAAGGTTCAGAAAGTACTAGATAAAATTTAAAGTTATCAAACTCTTTCTCTAGCTCATAAAAATGCTGAAGGTAAAATAACTCGCGCTTAGAACGACCACCGTACCAATAAGTCACTTTACGACCCGTCTTTAGGGTTTTGAATAGATGATACAAGTGTGAACGCATTGGCGCCATACCTGCTCCACCACCTACATAAAGCATTTCTGCTTCAGACTCGTTGATAAAGAATTCACCATAAGGACCAGAAATTGTTACCTTATCCCCTTTCTTTCTACTGAAAATATATGAAGAAGCCACTCCGGGATTCACATCCATCCATCCACCTTTAGCACGGTCAAATGGAGGTGTTGCAATACGTACATTCAACATAATCTCACGTCCTTCTGCAGGATAAGAAGCCATTGAATACGCACGCTCTACAGTCTCTGTATTCTTCATTACAAGTGGCCAAAGTTTAAACTTATCCCACTCTTCTTTAAATTTATCAGGAGTTTCGTGCTCTTCTGGATGCGCGGTAATGTCAATATCCTCGAACTTCACTGTAGTCTCAGGAATTTCGATCTGAATATATCCACCCGCTTTGTAGTCCATATCCTCAGGGATCTCAACAACAAATTCCTTGATGAATGATGCTACGTTGTAGTTACGCACTACTGTTGCTTCCCATTTCTTAATACCAAATACTTCTTCAGGAATGGTGATATCCATATCCTGTTTCACCTTTACCTGACAAGCAAGACGTGCTCCTGCTGCTAATTCTTTACGTGTAAAGTGTGGCGTTTCAGTAGGAAGCGCTTCACCTCCACCTGAAAGTACGTGACACTCACACTGAATACAAGTACCACCACCACCACAAGCAGATGGTAAGAATACTTTTTTTCCACCTAAAGTTGAAAGCAACGAACTTCCTGAATCAACTTCAATTTCTTTTTCTCCATTAATGGTAATTTTTACCGGACCTGATGGAGATAATTTTTCTTTTGCAAAAAGTAGTAGTCCTACTAACACAAGTGTTAGTACTAAAAACGCCACTACAGTTGCTGCGATAACTCCTCCTGTACTTGCTGCTAAAAACATATTTACTTGTTGTTTATTTCTTGAGATACTTCGGCTAAAGACTTCTCTTCTTCAACAGTATCTTGTTTTTGAACTTCTACTTTTGCTACTTCGTCAGTAGTTTCGGTTTTCTCTTCGCCACCAGTTAACATTCCTCCAAAACTCATAAAACCAATAGCCATAAGTCCAGTAATGATAAAGGTGATTCCTAATCCTCTTAATGGCGCAGGAACGTTAGAATATCTAATTTTCTCACGGATCGCTGCAATTGCAAGAATTGCCAAGAACCAACCGATTCCTGAAGCTAAACCATAATTAAAAGCCAAACCTAAGGTTTGAATATCTCTAGACTGCATGAATAAAGAACCTCCTAAGATCGCACAGTTTACGGCGATAAGTGGTAAGAAAATACCAAGAGAAGTATATAATGCAGGTGCAAATTTCTCAACTACGATCTCAACCAATTGCACCATTGTAGCAATCGTTGCGATAAATAGAATAAAAGATAAGAAGCTCAAGTCGTACTCTGCATACTCAGGGCCTAACCAAGTTAAGGCTCCCGGGCGCAATACATATTGATCAAGTAACCAGTTCATAGGTACCGTAACTGCTAATACAAAGATTACAGCAGCCCCTAGACCTACAGCGGTAGAAACTTTTTTAGACACCGCCAGGTAAGAACACATTCCTAAGAACGTGGCAAATACCATATTGTCTATAAAGATTGATTTAAAAAATAACTCTACGTGTTCCATTTTTTTATAATAAGAAGTTAGAAATGAGTTTTAACTCAAATCGTAATCTTTAGTTTTCTTCAATTAAGGTTTTGTTTCTAGAACGCTGAACCCAAATGATAATCCCTACGACAATAAGCGCCATTGGCGAAAGCAACATAAAACCATTGTTTTCATAACCTATTGCGTAAAGACCTGTTTTTTCGATTGGATCACCAAGTACTTTAAATCCAAGTAAGGTACCTGAACCTAAAAGCTCTCTAAAGAATCCAACGATAATTAAGATTGCTCCATATCCTGCAGCATTTCCTATTCCGTCAAGAAAAGATCTGTATGGACCATTTCCTAAAGCGAAAGCTTCAAAACGCCCCATGATGATACAGTTAGTAATAATAAGTCCCACAAAAACTGAAAGCGTCTTACTCAATTCGTAAGCGAATGCTTTAAGCACCTGGTCAACGATAATTACCAAAGCAGCAACTACAACTAACTGAACAATAATTCTGATCTTAGAAGGAATGATATTTCGCATAAGCGAAATCACCACGTTACCTACTGATAGTACAAACAATACTGAAACTGCCATTACTATCGAAGCTTTCAACTGCGCCGTAATCGCCAGTGCCGAACAAATTCCTAAAACCTGAATGGTAATTGGGTTGTTATCTGCTAGAGGGTCCATTATAAGACCTCTGTCTTTTTTAGATAGTAGTGCCATAATTATAATTTAATATCTTTTAAGTAAGGAATATAAAGCTTAACCGTACTGTTAATCATTGCAGTTACTCCGTTTCCGGTAATTGTTGCTCCTGCAATGGCATCAACCTTACCATCATCTTTTCTGTCATTTAACGGGTCGTTATTTCCCTTCGCTACAGTAATACCTTCATACTGGGTTCCGTTCATAATCTCTTCACCCGTGAAGTCATCCATAAAATAACGCTCCTTGATGTTTGCTCCAAGACCCGGAGTTTCTCCTTTGTGATCAAAGAAAACACCTTGTACTACATAGTCAGCATCAAGTGCTACAAAGCCCCAGATCGCATCCCATAAACCTTTACCATAAAGTGGGATGATGTAGTAATCTTTTCCTTCTTTTTCTCCAACAAACAATGGAAGCTTACGCTCAGACATGTCTTTACTTAATTCGCCTTTAAGATCAATCAAGTAAGCCGCACTGTCTTGCTTTACTTCACCATTCTGAATAACTAATTGTTGTTTGATGTATTTTGAGAATTCTGCTTCAACTTCTGCAGTGGGTATAAAATTTACCGAACCTTCCACATTCTCATTAATGCCCATCGCATAAAGAATGTTCTGTTGTTTCTCAAAGCGCTCATTCTCGGTAATCGTAGGCTTAAGACTTGATGCTGTAAAGGCTAATAACGCCCCTACTACAAGCACCATCACTATAGCAAAGATTATCGTGTAACTATTTTTATCTGTATTTGCCATTATTAAGCAGTTTTAAGTTTTAAACGTTTCATACGTTTTTTGACGTTGGCTTGAACCACATAGTGGTCAATTGTAGGAGCAAAAACGTTCATCAAAAGAATCGCTAAGAATACTCCTTCAGGATATGCCGGGTTGAATACACGAATCATAATTGAAATAAAACCAATTAAGAAACCGTACCAGTACTTACCGGTATTGGTTTGCGCTCCTGACACAGGATCAGTTGCCATATATACAATACCAAAAGCGATACCCCCAATGATCAGGTGCTCCCAATAAGGCGTGCTCATCAAACCATAGAATTTACTGGACTCCGTAATCCATCCTGCATCTACAATACCGTTGAAAATAAGACCCATTACAGCAGCTCCAACGATCGCACTTAGGATAATTCTCCAACTAGCTATTTTAGTAAATATCAAGAACAGTCCTCCGAATAAGATTAAGAAGGTTGAAGTCTCTCCTACAGATCCGGGAATAAACCCAAAGAACTTATCTGCAAAATCATATACCACTGAAGAATTCTGAGCATAAGAACCTAAAATCGTTTCTCCAGAAATCGCATCCGGAGTACCTACCGCTTCTTTTGCACCGTGTACCCAAACTTTATCTCCACTCATCCAGGTAGGATACGCAAAGAATAAAAAGGCTCTAATAGTAAGTGCCGGGTTAAGAATATTCATTCCGGTCCCACCAAAAACTTCTTTACCTATTACAACACCAAAAATAACCGCAACAGCAAGCATCCAAAGCGGGATGTCTACCGGTACGATCAAAGGTACAAGCATACCGGTTACCAGATAACCTTCTTCTACTTCGTGACCTTTAATTACTGCAAAAACAAATTCTACAGCCAGTCCTACCGCATAAGAAACAATTACTAGCGGCAGCACGGTAATCGCTCCCATCGTAAAATTATCCCAAGTGAAGAAGTTGCCAAAAAGGCTTGCTTCACGAATCACTCCGTTTGCAGCATCAACAGCTGCATAGTGCTGATAACCAGCATTAAAAATCCCCCATATTAAAACAGGTACAAGCGCCATAATCACCGTGTTCATGGTACGCTTTAAATCATCAACAGCTCTAATGTGCGACCCGTTGTGTGTGGTTTCATTAGGCGTATACAAAAAAGTGTGTAGCGCGTTAAAAGCCGGCGCCATTTTCTTGCCCTTGAAATCCTCTTTAATTCCGTGTAGTTTTTCTTTTAATCCCATAGCTATTATCCTATTTCAGCGTGCATTAAATCTAATCCTTTACGAATGATGGCTTGGTGTGGTTGTTTTGACACACAAACAAACTCTGTAAGCGCAAAATCTTCGGGTGCAACCTCGTACATCCCTAAAGCTTCCATCGCATCAAGGTCTTGCACCATACAAGCTTTTAATAATTGTAGCGGATAAATATCTAAAGGAAACACTTCCTCGTAATTTCCGGTAACCACAAAAGCTCTGTGCTCTCCGTTTGTATTGGTATCTAGATCGTATTTTTTATTCGGGAATAACCAAGAAAAGGTTAATGCTCTTGAAGAAGAAATCTTGTTGAATACCGGTTTATTCCACCCGAACAATTCATAATCATCACCTTCAGGAATCACGGTAAATTCATTGTGGTAATACCCTAAATGACCGTCTGCTGCAACTTGCGCTCCCGTCAACACATTACCTGAAATCATTCTTACATTATCTCCCTCAACACCTGCAGAATACGCAAAAGTAGAAACCTCAGCTCCTATTTTTGTTCTGTAATACTTAGGTGCTTTAACTCCAGAACCTGCAACCGAGATCACACGCTCAGGATTAAATTTACCTGTAAGGAAAAGCTCTCCGATAATCGCTAAATTTTCAGGAGCGATGGTCCATACGGTTTCTCCTTTATTAATAGGAGCAATTTTATTGATTTGCGTACCTACATTTCCGCTAGGATGCGGCCCTGATACGGTATGCATTTCTACTTCGCTAATATTTGCAAAAACAGAATCTGCAGCTTTAGCAACACCTAAGTAAATTTTACCACTGGTTAATTTACTTAATGCTGTAATTGCAGCTTGAATATAAGCTTCCTTTCCTTTGAGACTAAAGTTATAATCTGGTGCTAAAGGCGCACTGTTGTGGCCCGAAATAAAAATAGCATCCGGAGTGGTTTTAGTGCTAGCGATGATATCATATGGCCTCTGCTTGATGAACGGCCATAAACCAGATTCTAACATTCTGGCTTTAATCGCTTCTGCATTTGCAGTAGCAACATCAAGAGTAGGAAATTCTACTGTCGTGTCTTTACCATCTGCCTCAATGACAAGATGTGTTATCACACGTTTAGCTCCTCGTTTAATCTCAGTTAGCGTTCCACTTACCGGCGAAACAAATTTGATACTTTCATCTTTTTTAGCGAAGAAAAGTGGCTCTCCTGCTTTTAGGCTAGCTCCTTCTTTAAATAGCATCTTAGGAGTTACAAGATGAAAATCTGAAGGCTTGATCACATAAGTTCTTGATTTTGGCGCTTCGGAGAGTGTCTTTTCAGCCTCACCTACCAATTTAATATCAAGACCTTTTTTGATCTTAATGTCTTTTGACATAGGAAGTATATGTTAAAGTTCTTGTTATTCTCAACCCTTTATATGCTTGAATTGAGGTGTGCGAATTTACAAATTTTACAAGGTTCTTACACAAACTAGATTATAAAAATAAAGCGGCATAATTTTCGTTACATTTGAAGCAGCGCGAACCGCTTATACCACCTAGTTTTCGGACTTATATAGATTGTTTCCAAATAAGACTTAGGTGCTGCAATGATGCCGCTTTACACCTTAATTTGCCAAATGAAAACGTTTTCGACATTATTCTTACTACTAGCCTTCTGTTCTCTTTTTGGTCAGGTGGCTATCGAAGTTCCTGCCCCCTCCTATATCAAATCTGTGCAATTTTATGGTAATACCGCACAAAGTCAACTTCCGGTGATCAGATTGGGCGACCCGCTTAATTTGAGTTTTGACGACATCATTGGCGATGAAGCTGATTATTATTACACCATTACCCATCACAATTATGACTGGACTCCTTCAGTCTTAGCAAAAACTGAATATCTCAAAGGTGTAGATGATGTGCGTATTATGAATTACACCAATTCAGTGAGCACGCTTCAGCTGTATACACATTACGAATTGCAAATCCCTAACCAATACAGTACTGCGATCTTAAAATCTGGCAATTATTTACTAAGCATCTTTAACAGTGATGACGAGCTTATTTTTTCGCGAAAATTTATGATCTACGATCCTCAAGTCACAGTGGGCGTCGAGGTTTTGCGTACCCGCAATCTGGAGTTTATAGAAGAAAAACAAGTGGTCAATTTTAATGTTGATTCCGGTGAAAATATATTAATTAACCCTGAAGAAACTGTAAAACCCTTGATTATTCAAAATAACGATCTTAAAAGGTCTGTGGGCAACATACCTCCTCAATACAGCATAGGTAATCTTTTGCAATACCGTTATGATGACGAAACCTCTTTTTACGCAGGAAATGAGTTTTTTGATTATGACAATAAAGACATTAGGGCTGCGACCAATCGCGTTCAGTATATAGAGTTGCTTAAACTTTACCACAATTATTTATACGGAAACAACACCCGCAAAGACGCCGTTTACACTTACAATCCTGACCTTAACGGAAATTTTCAGATCAACACCATACAGGGAGATCAACCCAAAGTGAATGCTGAATATGCGTGGATTCACTTTAGTCTAGATCACCCACAAAGACCTGAAGATGAAGAGATACACCTCTACGGAAACTTCAATAATTTTGTGATTGAAGATGCTACCAAATTGCAATTCAATCCTGAAAATCAGCGTTACGAATTGCCCATTTTACTCAAACAAGGCTACTACAATTACCGCTATGTGGTGGTTAAGGACGGTAAAATGCTCAAATACAACCCAGTTGATGGAGATTTTTGGCAGACTGAAAATGTTTATGATGTTCTCGTATATTACAGAGCTCCGGGAAGCAGATACGACGAACTCATAGGCAGAGGGAATGCGCTCTCTACCTCAATTTCTAATGTACGCAGAGACTAACTTTAAGAAAATCGTTCTATCTTTAGAACGTGAGTAAACAACTAGAGCAGACTTCCAGAAAATCTTTGCGCTACAGAGGTAATGAATGCCTCAACTGCGGGCATCCGCTAGAAATCAGCGACCGCTATTGCTCGTATTGCGGCCAACTCAATTCGACTAAAAAATTATCGCTTCAAGATTATTTTGGCGAATTCATCATCAGTATTGTCAATTATGACAGCAGGTTTAGATATACCGTTAAAGACCTTCTGTTTAAACCCGGAGTCATCACTCGAAATTTCACTAGCGGAAAGCGTATGCGCTATGCTAATCCGTTTCGATTTTTTTTGAGCGTTAGCATTATTTATTTTTTACTAAGCGGTTTTTTGGATTTCATTCAAATTGCAGATGCTGAGTCTGAAGAAAATCCGTCGCTACAAAACATTTTCAACTTTCAAGATGACGACGATCAGGCGGAGATCCCTCTTGATTCCATCAACTATTACAAAATACTTGCGTTAAATACTAAAGACAAAGACAGCCTTGAGCAACTGCCCCTTATTTACAGAAGAGAAAGCAGTTTAGACACGCTAAATTTTGTCAGCCGCACTGCATTTAAGCTAAAAATGTTCCACATATTCTCATTGCAGACAAAAGTTGAAAATTCATATCAGGCTTTAGATAGTCTTGAGTATTCTAAAAGTAAACTGAATGTTTGGCTGTATGATCGTGAAAAAGGCTTAAAACGTATTCAAGAAAACCCGGTAGCTTTCGGCCAGTACCTCGCAAAAAAAATCCCGGTTTTCTTATTTTTTCTAGCACCGTTATTTGCGTGTTTTTTTTTGCTACTTTATTATAATTCTGAATCAGTTCGCTTTCACAAGAATAAATTACGAGTCACATCCCGCAAGAAGCTACAGTCCTTATTTAAAACACCTTACATAGGGGGCTTCTGTCTTTATTGCCTGGCTACATTACGGTCAGTTTTCGTTGTGAAAAGAAATTACAACTATATGGAACACGTCATCTTTATCTTCCATATATTCACCTTTCTATTCCTCGTACTACTATTATTACTCGTTCCTGAATTCCTAATGGGCAGCAGTCTGCTCTCCGGACTTTTTATCAGTTTTGTTGCGCCATTTTATTTTTACAAAGCGCTGCGAAACTTCTACCAAGAAAGCCGCCTGCGCACTTTAATGAAGTTTTTTATACTAAATATTGTATTTTTAATGCTAGGAATACTTACGGGCAGCGTATTCTTTTTTCTCACTGCCGCGCTTTATTGATTATGGTAGAACAAGTAACTAAAGGCATTCGGGTATCTGTAGATACTTATTTTGAAGGCTCCTTCACAAAAGAAGGCGTGCTCTTCTATGCTTTTGGTTATAAAGTAAGTATCACCAATAATAGCGAAGACACCGTGCAATTACTAAGCAGATCTTGGGATATTTATGATGCACTAAATATTCAAGAGAAAGTAGTTGGCGAAGGCGTTATTGGCCAGAAACCCGTACTTAAACCGGGAAAAACACACACCTATTCTTCTGGCTGTTTACTACGTTCTCCTTTTGGCGCTATGAACGGGTATTACACGATGATCAATTTTACAAATTCTGCTCAATTTCAAGTTTCAATACCCACGTTTAAGCTTAGCGCTACCCATTTGCTTAACTAAGTGCAAAATTCCATTAAAATAGTATATAAATCGCGTCTTGTTCGCGCAAGGTATTGCCTTTTATATTTTGTAACTTTAGCACGTTCAAAGTTTAGCACGAACAAATACTAAAAACAACAAAAAATAATTATATGTCAAAAGGATTTTTTGAAGTACCTGTTGCGATCAATGAGCCTGTAAAAAGCTACGCTCCGGGAACTCCAGAACGAGAAGAAGTATTAAAAGCCTATAAAAATTTATACAACAGCACGATTGATGTGCCTCTTTATATAAATGGCGAAAAAATCGAAACGTCAAATACGCGTACGATGTCTCCGCCACACGATCACAAACACGCTTTAGGAAAGTATAGCTTAGCTGAAAAAAAACACGTTGAAGATGCAATCTCAACCGCATTAGAAGCTCGTAAAAAATGGGCAAAAATGCCTTGGGAGCAACGTGCAGCTATTTTCTTAAAAGCCGCAGAACTCATTCAAGGACCTTACCGCTATAAGATTAATGCAGCGACTATGCTGGCACAGTCTAAGAATATTTTTCAGGCGGAAATTGACAGTGCTTGTGAACTTATAGATTTCTTGCGCTTCAACGTGCAGTATATGAGTGAAATTTACTCTGAACAGCCTGAATCTTCAGCTGCTGCTTGGAACCGCGTTGAGCACCGCCCACTTGAAGGTTTTATTTATGCCGTAACGCCATTTAACTTTACTGCAATCGCAGGAAACTTACCGGCTGCCCCGGCATTGATGGGCAATACTGTGGTATGGAAACCAAGTGACAGTCAGGTTTATTCTGCTCAAGTTATTATGGAAGTTTTTGAAGAAGCAGGGGTTCCTGCTGGAGTGATCAATATGGTGATGGGAGATCCTGAGATGATCACAGACACGGTTTTGGCGAGTCCGGATTTTGCCGGAATTCATTTCACCGGTTCAACACACGTATTTAAGGATATTTGGGCAAAAATTGGTGCAAATATTCACACTTATAAAACCTACCCACGTATCGTTGGAGAAACCGGAGGTAAAGATTTTATTTTAGCACATCCTACGGCAAACCCAAAACAAGTTGCGACTGCGATTTCAAGAGGTGCTTTTGAATTCCAAGGACAGAAATGTAGCGCAGCAAGTCGGGTTTATGTGGCAAAATCGATCTGGTCAGAGGTTAAAGAATTCTTACTAGAAGATATTAATTCTTTTAAAATGGGATCACCAGAAGATATGAGCAACTTCATCACTGCTGTGATTCACGAAGGTTCTTTTGATAAGCTAGCTAAATACATTGACCAAGCTAAAGAAGACAGCGAAGCTGAAATCATTGCTGGTGGAAATTACGACAAGTCTACCGGTTACTTTGTAGAGCCTACAGTAATCGTTACTACTGATCCTAAATACACCACAATGACTACCGAATTGTTTGGCCCTGTAGTTTCTATCTACGTATATGAAGATGCTGACTGGGCTAAAACTCTAGAGCTTGTAGACGATTGCGATTATGCATTAACAGGTGCTGTACTATCAGGAGATCGTTATGCAATTGTTGAAGCTACAGATGCATTGCAAAACGCAGCGGGTAACTTCTACATCAATGATAAACCTACGGGTGCAGTGGTAGGACAACAACCTTTTGGTGGTGCTCGTGCTTCGGGAACAAACGACAAAGCAGGAAGCGTTCTTAATTTATTACGTTGGGTTTCTCCGCGCTTGATTAAGGAAACATTTGTTACCCCAGAAGATTACAGATATCCATTTTTAGGAGAGTAAATTCTTCTTAAAATCTAACATAAAGCTATCGTCTTCAATACGGTAGCTTTTCTTTTAACCTTATTTCTAATGTTAACTTAATGTTACGTAAACTTAAATTTAAGGTTATCTGAACTATTTTTTTTACCTTTGAGTTATCAAAATACGATGATTATGACGACGGAGGAAAATAAAATGTATGTACTGAAAGTAAAATATTCAGTTATTGACGTTTCAAAAAAGAAAAATAAACGCAGAATAACCCGAAAGAAAGAAAAACTATATCTGGTACGCGATCCAGAAAGTATTGATGACAAGCTTAAAGAACTTGAAGATACGTTACTTGAGATCGATCAGGAGCAGCGCACCACGTTGCTCAACAGAGCAAAAGATTTCTTGAGAAGTTTTGGAACACGATGTAACCGAACGTACCTAAATATGCTACGAACTTAAACAAAAATAGCGGCTCCTTGAGCCGCTATTTTTTGTATAAATGCTTGTTATCCTTTGTATTTTAAGGGAAGATGCACAACTTTTTTAGTTTCAAAAAAGTCTTCTTTAAAGTAATCACTCAAGTCATAGATCTTAGCCGACTTATACAATTGAAGTTCTTCGGTTAGATCACCGCCTTTAAGATAAAGAATTCCGTTTTTAAGTTGGTGCTCACTCTTTTTAGCGATTCTACCTTTGATCCATCGTACAAAAGTTTCCATTTGCGCTACTGCCCTACTCACGATAAAATCATACTCGCCCGAAATATTTTCAACGCGATCATTTGTAATTTTTACATTTTTTAGATTTAACCCTGCAGCAACCTCTTCAACCACTTTTATTTTCTTCCCAATACTATCTACGAGATGAAATTGCGTCTCAGGAAATAAAATCGCTAACGGAATTCCCGGAAAACCACCACCAGTACCCACATCTAGAATTTGCGCTCCCGGTTTAAAAGCTTGCACTTTAGCGATTCCTAAAGAATGTAAAACGTGTCGCAAGTAGATCTCATCAATATCTTTACGAGACACCACATTGATTTTTAGATTCCAATCCTGATACAATTCATTCAACTTTTCAAACTGAATCAATTGATTTTCATCAAGATCTGAAAAATAGTGCTTGATTAGCTCCATAATAGAATTTTATGGCAACAAAATTAGGATTTCGGGCGTTAAATTAAAGGATTTTCAGACCTTAAAACGATATAAATCTTATTTTTGAGGTCGCGTTAAAAAACACTTAAAAAGTGCTTTTGCGATAAGCTTTATTCTATGGAAGACACAAAGACAATAAAATTTTCAAGAGTTGATTCGGCTAAATTTTTCCGAACACTCAATAAGCGCGTAAACGCTTATTTTAAAGATAATAATGTAGAACGCACCGGAAACTGGAAATTATATTTGAAAACAATAGTTATGTTTTCGCTATTTCTCACCCCATACTTTTTACTGCTCAGCATAGATATGCCGGGTTGGGCTCAATTGCTATTGACCATTGTTATGGGTGTAGGTATGGCCGGAGTGGGAATGAATGTAATGCATGATGGTAATCACGGCTCATTCTCTAAGAAAAAATGGGTAAATAAAGTGATGGGAAGCAGCATCTACATTCTTGCCGGAAATGTTTACAATTGGCAAGTTCAACACAATGTATTGCACCACACCTACACCAACATACATGGTCACGACGAAGATCTTGAAGCGGGACGCATTCTACGTTTTTCAAAACACGCCAAATGGTATAAGCACCATCGTTTTCAGCATTATTATTCGATCTTTTTATATGGATTATTAACCTTTAACTGGGCACTTACCACTGATTTTCTTCAGATGAAACGATACTTGAAGCGTAAATTATCTTACGGTGAATTCCCAAATCCGAAGTTAGAATGGACCAAACTGGTGATCACAAAGTTGATCTATTTAAGCATCTGGATAATTCTTCCGTTATTAATTTTAGACATTGCCTGGTGGAAAGTTTTATTAGGTTTCTTTGTGATGCATTATACGGCTGGCGTTATTTTAAGTGTTGTTTTTCAATTAGCACACGTTATCGACGAAGCAGATATGCCGCTTCCGGACCAGACCGGCACTATGAAGAACACTTGGGCCATTCACCAGTTGTTTACAACGGTTAACTTTTCTACTAAAAACAAGATCGTAAACTGGTTTACCGGTGGATTAAATCATCAGGTAGAACATCATATTTTTCCACACATCAGCCATATTCACTACACGAAAATTTCAAAGATCGTGAAGGAAACGGCTCAAGAATTCAACTTACCCTATAATGAGTATAAAACCACACGCAAAGCGGTAATTGCTCATTTTAGATACTTAAAAGAGATGGGCATGCGCCCCGCTCTTCAAACTGCTTAATTTTACATTTTTTAAATGGAAACACTTACCAACCAATTATCTGACCGAATTAATAACCTGGCCGCTTCGGCTACCCTTGCAATGGCTGCAAAAGCGCGTGAACTACGTGCTGAAGGAAAGGACATTATAGGGCTTAGCCTTGGAGAACCGGATTTTAACACGCCAGATTTCATTAAAGATGCAGCAATACAAGCTGTTAATGACAATTACAATTCATACACTCCTGTAGATGGTTATGTAGAATTAAAAGACGCGATCATCAACAAGTTTAAGCGAGACAATAAGCTTACTTATGATCGTTCTCAAATCGTGGTTTCTACCGGAGCAAAACAATCTTTATACAATGTAGCTCAGGTTTGCCTAAACCCGGGTGACGAGGTGTTGCTACCTTGCCCGTATTGGGTAAGCTACTCAGACATTGTGAAGCTTGCTGAAGGTGTGCCTGTGGAAGTTGAAACTTCGTTGGACACCGATTTTAAAATGACTCCAGAGCAATTAGAAGCTGCGATCACTCCAAAAACTAAAATGCTTTGGTACAGCTCTCCTTGCAACCCAAGTGGTTCTATTTACAGCGAGGCTGAATTAAGAGCTTTAGCAGATGTACTTCAAAAGCACCCACAAATTGTAGTTGTAAGTGATGAAATTTACGAGCACATCAATTACGTAGGTGGTCACGCAAGTATGGCACAGTTTGAAGATATGTACGACCGTGTTGTAACCGTAAATGGTGTAGCAAAAGCGTTTGCCATGACTGGATGGAGAATTGGTTATATTGGAGCTCCGGCATATATCGCCCGCGCTTGTAACAAAATTCAAGGTCAGGTGACCAGTGGTGCTAACTGTATCGCACAACGTGCCGTGATCACAGCCCTTGAAGCTCCAGTGAGCAAAATTCAATATATGGTTGATGAGTTCAAAGAGCGTAGAAAATTGATCTTAGGTTTACTCAATGATATTGAAGGTTTTGAGTGTAACGAGCCTGAAGGTGCGTTTTACGTTTTCCCTAATATTTCGCATTACTTCGGAAAAACGCTTAACGGTACAACGATAAACAACGCTTCAGATTTTGCGCTTTATATTCTAGAGCAAGCAAACGTTGCTACGGTAACCGGCGAAGCCTTTGGTAATCCTAACTGCATCCGTATTTCTTACGCAGCAAGTCAAGATCAAATCAAAGAAGCTTTAGCTCGAATTAAAAAAGCGGTTTCCTAATAGAAATTCAGCTTTATAACATTAAAAAAGCGACCTCTATGGGTCGCTTTTTACTTTTGATATTATCTCGATTACATCTCAGGAAGCAGTACCGTATCAATTACGTGAATCACTCCGTTGGACTGATTAACATCGGCAATTGTAACCGTTGCTACGTTACCTGCTTGATCTTTGATTTGCACCATTTCGCCATCGAGCATACCCCATAACTTTTGGCCATTTACGGTTGTCCATTCTGCAGTTCCACCACCATCTTCAATATCTTGAATAATTGCTGCTGCCGAATTTTTACCGGCAATCACGTGATAAGTCAAAACACCTTGTAATGCTTTTTTATTTTCAGGCTTCAGTAAGTTAGCCACAGTCCCTTCAGGAAGTTTTTCAAAGGCTGCATTGGTAGGTGCCAATACTGTAAATGGTCCTTCACCTTGCAAAGTCTCAACCAAGCCTGCTGCTTTTACAGCTGCAACCAGTGTGGTGTGATCTTTAGAGTTAACTGCATTTTCTACAATATTCTTCGTAGGAAACATCGCTGCACCGCCTACCATTTTGGTTTCTTGTGCAAATACTTGAGTGGTTGCAACCATCATTAAGGCTACAAGCATTGTAGAAAATAAATTTCTCGTTTTCATAATGTAAGTTTTTTTAGTTACACTACACTTACGAGAAGAAAAACGCTATTGGTTTTTGGCAAATTAAACTTTAGGGATACATTAACTATTCTGAAGTTACCGCAAGTTTCTTTTTAAGATCCTTAATGATCATATCAGCATGCACGCGCGTATTTTCAATGAACAACTTACTTGTTTTTAATCCACTATTGATGACTCCAGCAACATACACATTGGGTAATGGCGTCTCTAAAGTTTCTTCGTCATGAATTGGTTTCTTATGATTTTCTTCATCTACAGGTATTCCTAAACGTTCAAATAAATTAAAATCTGGGGTATAGCCAATCATAGCCAATACAAAGTCATTTTCTAATTCAACCGTTCCGTCTGGGGTATTGAGGATTACGCTATGCGGCTTAATCTCCTCAACGGTAGACTCAAAATAGGCTTTTATTGAACCTTCTTTAATTCGGTTTTCGATATTGGGCTTGATCCAATATTTAGTTTTTGGGTAAATCTCATTACTGCGAATAGCCATCGTTACTTTAGCTCCCTTATAATACGTTTCTAAAGCAACATCACAAGCAGAGTTGGCAGCGCCAACCACTAAGATCTTTTGATTTACGTAAGGATGCGGACTGTCATAAAAATGGCACACTTTGGCAAGCTCTTCTCCCGGAACATTCAAACGTCTTGCAGTATCATAAAAGCCTGTAGAAACAATTACAGCAGAAGTGTTGTATGCTCCTTTTGGTGTTTGAAGTACATATCCTGCTTCGGTTTGCTTCATACTTTCTACTGGAGTATAAAGTTGCACATTCAACTTCCAACTATCATAAACGCGGCGATAGTACTCTAAAGCTTCCTTGCGTGTAGGTTTATCATTATGCGCAACAAATGGCACATCCCCTATTTCGAGTAGATTAGAAGTAGAGAAAAAGGTCATTTGCTCAGGGAAATTGTACAACGAATTGACAAGCACTCCTTTTTCAAGAATTATATAATTGAGATTGGCTTTTGTAGCGGCAATTCCGCAGGCCAAACCTATAGGGCCACCACCTATGATAATGAGATCGTAATTTTTCAAAACAATTATTTTTGGGTTGGTTGGGATTAGTCGAAAAACAAAAGCGACCTGACTTTTACTTTTCAGCTGAATTCACAGCACTAACAAAGTTAACCCTTACTAGCGATTACGCCAAAAGAACGGCGTTAACAGAATCAAAACAGTAAAGAGCTCCAGACGACCGATGAGCATTAAAAAGGCACACCACCATTTCCCCAAAACCGGCAAGGCGTCAAAATTATTCACAGGACTTAAAATACCAAAAGCCGGACCTACATTACCCAGAGAAGACGCTGATCCTCCCAAAGCCGTTGGGAAATCGAGTCCCATCGAAGCCAAACCACAAGCACCTATAATCCAGGCGAGCAGATAAAGAATGAAAAACGCCAGAATATTGAAAACAATTTCCTTTTTGACCGCTTTACCGTTGTGACGCACGGGCAAAATTGCGTTAGGATGCAGCGTACGTTTAAATTCGAGCACGCCATTTCTCACGATCATAAGGTGTCGCACTACTTTAATTCCACCGGAAGTTGAACCTGCAGAACCACCTAAAAACATGAGTCCGAAAAAGATTATTGTAGCAAACGGCGCCCACATCGTAAAGTCTGCCGAAACAAAACCAGTAGTTGTAATCACCGAAATCACCTGAAACAAGCCGTGTCTGATCGCGCTCTCATATTCTCCTAAAACCATAGGGTGATCAATAGAAGAAACCGACACATCAGCACGGAAAATTATAATCAAAACCACCAATACCGTGAATCCCACCGTAAATGCAGAATACAGTTTGAACTCTTCATCCTTCCAAACGTTGCGCAATTTTCCTTTAAAAGCAAAATAGCTTAAGACAAAATTGGTTCCTGCCAGAAACATAAAAAGAATAATGATGTATTGCACTGCAGGGTTATCATTCCAGTACGCGACACTTGCATTTTTTGTACTAAAACCACCTGTTGACAAGGTACTCATTGCGTGATTGACAGCATCAAGAAACGACATTCCGGCGATCTGAAGTAGAATCGTTTCGGCTACAGTGTAGCCAAAATAGATTAGCCAAAGCCGTTTAGCCGTGTCTGTGATTCGCGGGTGCAATTTATCGGCATTGGGTCCCGGGGCTTCAGCCGCAAAAAGCTGCATTCCTCCTATTCCTAATAAAGGTAAAATCGCAATCGCGAGTACAATGATCCCCATACCACCTATCCAATGTGTGGTGCTTCGCCAGAATAAAACCCCATTAGGAATCGCTTCAATATCATTTAAAATAGAAGCTCCAGTGGTGGTATAACCACTTATGGTTTCAAAAAATGCGTTTGTAAAAGAAGGGATAGATCCTGTAAACAAATACGGTAAACAACCACTCAGAGACATAAAGATCCATCCAAAAGTAACGACGATATACCCTTCTCGTTTTTGAATTTCTTTTTTATGGTCTCGTGTGAAGAACATAAAAATCATTCCTAAGAAAACGGTCAACAAACCGGCAGAAATGATCCCGACAGCGACAGACACTGCATCATAAAAATAGCCTACAATGGCCGAAACCAGCATAAAAGCTCCATTAAAAAGGAGCAATACTCCCATTAAATGAAAAATAATTTTAAAATTGAGTCTGGGTCTGCTAGGCATATACTTAGATAAACATGCGTTCTACTTTATTAATCGATCGCAATAAACAACATACAACAATACGATCTCCCACCTCTATGCGGTTTTCTCCAAGCGGAATTATCCCTTTTCCATCGCGCACGATACCTCCTATGGTTGCTGAGCGCGGAAAATCTAAATCTCTAATACGTTTGCCTATAACTTTAGAATTAGGCTTAGCGCTAAATTCTAGCAATTCGGCATTCATATTATTAAGTTTGGTCATTGCCACGACATCACCTTTACGTATGTATCTAAAAATATTATTAGCCGCGAGTAATTTCTTATTGATCAAGGTGTCGATTCCTATACTGTGCGAAAGCTGAAAATAATCCATATTCTCAACTAGAGCGATGGTTTTCTTTACGCTCTTAGACTTGGCTACCAAGCACGACATTATATTAGTCTCACTATTTCCGGTAACCGCAATAAAAGCATCCATATCGTAGATATTCTCTTCTTCAAGAAGTTCTACGTTTCTTCCGTCCCCGTTGATCACCAAGGTTTTGGGTAGGTTTTCGGCTAGATCGTAAGCCTTATCATTGTCTTTTTCTACCAGTTTTACCTTAAAATTATGCGAGCAAAGATCACGTGCCGTTTTATAACCTATTTTACTTCCGCCTAAAATCATCACGTTTCTGATCTCCTGCTTCATTTTACCGGTAAGCTTGTAGAGTTCTTCAACCCCTTCTTTTACCGTCATAAAATAAACCTGATCACCTTCTTTAAAGATCGTATCTCCTCTCGGAATCAAAGTATACTGCGTGCCTTCTCGCTGAATTGCGATCGGCATAAAGTGCAATGTGGGAAAAATACGCGCCGCCTCTTTAACGCTCTTTCCAACAAAAGAAGCTGTTCTGCTCAGCGAAGTCCCAACCATTGTTAATGCTCCGTTTTCAAACTCATAACTATCATTAAATGCAGACTGGTTCAGGAGCAATTCTATTTCTGAAGCCGCAAGACTTTCAGGCGAAATGAGTTCGTCTATTCCAAATTTCTTAAATCCTGCTACTTCTTGATTTTCTATAAACTCGGTATTTGAAATCCGTGCAATCGTGCGTTTTGCGCCCATTTGCTTAGCCAAAACACAAACCGTGATATTGGTAGTCTCACTTGCGGTAACTGCAATAATAAGATCGGTGGTGTCTATACGCGCTTCTTTTAAAACCGCGATAGAGGTCGAATCTCCGCGAATGGTGCGAATGTCAAGATGTGTATCTGCATACGAGATACTGTCTTTATCAACATCGATAAGCGTAATATCTTGCGATTCAAAAGAAAGAAGTTTAGCCAAATGAAAGCCAACTTCCCCGGCACCTGCGATAACAATCTTCATAGCAATTTTTAATAAACAGCCCGCCACACGAGGTGTAAGGCAATTTGAGTTAGGTTCTAACATCGATAAAAAACCGATGCCTTTTGCAGTCACTTTGTGAGCAAAACCTTGCAAAGATATAAGATTTACTAGAGATAACTTTAAATATAACAGCCTTCTAAAACAGGCCGTCCTATCACCCAACAAATACTATATTTGCCAATAAAAGTAAGTTATGAGCGGTAACGTTAATCCGTATAAGAATTCAGACAGGTCAAAACGCGAGCAAGTTGAGCAAATGTTTGACACAATTTCAAAAGAATACGATGGGCTCAACCGGGTTATTTCTTTTGGGATTGACGTAAAATGGCGTAAAAAAGTGGTGAATATGGTTGCAGCCACACAGCCAAAACGCATTCTTGATGTAGCTACAGGCACCGGAGATCTAGCGATTAATCTGGCGAAAACAGATGCCGAAAAGATCATTGGTCTTGATATTTCTGCCGGAATGCTGCAAGTAGGAAAAGATAAAATTGCAGCAAAAAACCTGAGTACCACAATCGAAATGGTTCAGGGAGATTCTGAAAACCTTCCTTTTGAAGACAATTATTTTGATGCCATCACGGTAGCTTTTGGAATTCGCAATTTTGAAACCTTAGAAAAAGGCCTCGCCGAAATTCTTCGCGTGCTAAAACCCGGCGGAATTTTTGTGATTCTAGAAACTTCTGTACCTACTAAATTTCCGTTTAAACAAGGTTACGGGCTGTATTCTAAAACCTTACTTCCGCTCATAGGACGCATATTTTCTAAAGACCGCGATGCGTATGCTTATTTGAGCGAAAGCGCTTCTGTTTTTCCTTATGGTGAAAAACTCAACAATATTTTAAGAAAAACAGGGTTTACACATGTTGAAGATCACCCACAAACAATGGGTGTAGCCACAATTTATTCAGCATCAAAGTAACTTATGCAAAAAAAACTGGTACTTGTTTTCTTTTTGATTTGGGCTGGTGCTCAAATTCAAGCTCAATTTTTAACCCGCGAGCGCATTCTCAACGATGAGAATTTTGATAAAAAGCCGTGGAGTTGGGGTTATTATTTTGGGATCAACAGATATGATTTCAATTTTGATTATAAAGAAGACAGACCAGATATTTATGTGGAACAAAACTATGGCTTCAATGTTGGGCTCTTGGGAAATAAACGCATAAATGAATACCTGGATCTGCGTTTTGAACCCGGACTCGTTTACAACGCCAGAACGCTTTTTTATCTGGATATTCCGGGAGATGAGAACGATCGTGTACGGGAATTAAATTCTACCTACATTCATTTTCCGCTCTTGCTTAAATTTTCCACAAAACGCTTAAACAACTTTAAACCTTTTGTTGTGGGTGGCTTTAGCTATTCGCATAACCTATCGAGCAACGAGAAAAATCCGGACGATAATAGCTCTGGCCAATTTAGAATGACCAACAATACCTTTTATTATGAGGTAGGTTTCGGCATTGATTTATATTTACCTTATTTTAAATTTTCACCAAGTATTCGCGGTGTCTTTGCATTGTCTGATGAACTCGTTAGAGATGAAGATCCTAACAGTTTGTATACTTCAAATATTGAAGTTATGCAGTCGCGCGGCATATTTTTAAACTTTACCTTTCAATAATGTGGGAAGCAGATTTATATAGAGAAAAACACGGTTTTGTATTCAACTACGGAAAAGACCTCATCAGTATGCTTAATCCACAGGAAGGTGAACGCATTTTAGATCTGGGTTGTGGTACCGGTGAACTTACTGCTGCAATTGCCGAAAGCGGCGCTCAACTGGTAGGTATTGATGCTTCGCAAGAGATGATTGATGCTGCTCAATCAAAATTTGATGGTATTGAATTCATCACGGCGCGCGGTGAGAGTTTTATTGATCAAAAACCCTATGACGCCATCTTTAGTAATGCAACCCTGCACTGGATCCTGAATCCCGAAGCTGCGATTTCAGCGATGTACAGCAACCTAAAAACCGGCGGTAGATTACTCTTAGAAATGGGTGGTGCCGGAAATATTGAAACCATCATCACTGCCTTAAGTGCGGTTCTAAAGGAAAAAGGGTATATCAAACAATCCCGAACGATCAATTGGTATTTTCCAAAGTTGGGTACATATTGCTATTTCTTAGAAAAATCAGGATTTCAAGTCACCTTTGCGCATTTATACGAGCGACCTACAAAATTAAAAGATCCTGAAACCGGCATTATAGATTGGCTCAATATGTTTGCCAAACACTATTTTACCGATATCCCAGACGCCGAAGCTGACGCCATTCGCAAAGAAGTTCAGGAGCAGGTGCATCAAGCTTTGTTTAGAGACGGGCATTACTATGCCGACTATAAAAGACTGCGTATCTGCGCGATAAAATAGGCCTATCCGCGTTTAAATTCGCTTACTAAAATTGCCCCGGCGATTGCCACGTTTAAACTTTCGGTGGTAGAAGTCCCAAATTGCGGGATGCTTATTTTATGCTGAATTTTTTCTAAAACAGCGCTTGAAATTCCGTTTGCTTCATTGCCTAAAACTAAAATAGCATCTTCTGGCATTGACGCGCGATACACATTTTCACCATCCATAAACGCCCCATACACCGGAAGCGTCTGCCCCGATAAATAAGTATCCAAATTTGTGTAATGTACCTTCACTCGGGTAAGTGATCCCATTGTGGCCTGCACTACTTTTGGATTAAAACAATCTACTGTTTGCTGAGAACACACCAGCGTTTTGATCCCATACCAATCACAAAGTCTGATCAGAGTACCCAGATTACCGGGATCGCGTACATCGTCTAGCACCAATTGAAAACCCGCTTCTTTTTCACTACTCACCTTAGGAATCATAAAAACAGCTAAAGCATTCTGTGGTGTTTTTAGAAATGAGATTTTTTTAAGTGCCGCTTCAGCAATTTCAATAGCATTTTGCGCTTCAAAATATCCCTTTAAAGCGTACAAACTGTGCAGCGTATAATGAGAATCAAGAAATTCTTGAATGCCTTTAATTCCTTCAACCACAAATAAGCCGTGTTGCTGGCGGTACTTTTTTTGAGACAGACTCGTTATTAATTTTATTTGGCTTTTGCTAACCACGTCTAATGTGTATTTTTGAAGTTATTTTTATAAAAAAGCCCTTGCAAAAACTTTCCGCAAAAATAGGATTATTTATCATACTGCTACTCGTTCTAGCTGCCTGTGACGCGGTAAAGCGTGTTCCGCAAGGAAAATATTTACTTTCTGAAAATGAGATTGTTGTTAACGGTGAAGTCAACGAAGCCTATAACATCAATAACATTCCGTATTTACAGCCCAATACAAAAGTTCCGCTTTTAGGAACTCCGGTTCGACTATATATTTACAATTGGGCGCGCCCCAACTTAGACAGCATTCTTCAGCATAAATTAAACGACAACGACCAGCGAACGTTAAAATTTTGGTCTGGCGTACTCTCGCGAAAACAACTCGATAAGTACATCAAATTCAAATTAGGCTTTAACGAAGTACTTAAAGATTTTGGGGAAGAACCCGCCATAATTACCGAAAATCTTACCAAAAGATCGGCAGACCGTTTAACCGAATACTACAACAGTAAAGGTTGGTTTAATGCCGAAACGACCTATGAGATCGAAAAAGACAGCGCAAACAAACGTGCTAAGGTGATCTATTCGGTAGATACGCAAAGACCGTATATCATTGATTCGTTAAAAACCTTTATCAAATCTGCTGCTGCAGATTCTATTTACCAAGCGCATAAAAATGAGTCTTTCATTAAGAAAGATGCGCAATACGAACTGCTCGACATCAACGCCGAAACCAGTCGCATCACTGAACTAATGCGTAATAACGGCTTGTTTCATTTTGATCAGGAATTTATAAGTTTTGTAGGAGACTCGGTGAATACCAACCATCGGGTTAATCTCGAGATGAACATTAGAAACAGGGAGATTCGTGGGAGAGATTCGGTTTATGAATTACCACTAAAAGTTCATAAAATAAGCAAGGTTAAAGTCACAACAGATTATGGTTATGCCTTGCGCAACGACACCTATTCAGATAGTCTGGTGCGCGATGATCATTACCTCTATGCTTATGACAAATTGCGGTATAAGTCTAAACGCCTGATCGATGCGATTTTCATTGAGCCCGGAGAAACCTACAGCGACGAGGCTCGTAATCAAACTTTAATTCGATTAAGTCAACTAGGCACTTTTAGATATCCAGACCTTCGGTTTTCTGAAGATCCTGATGACCCAGAAGGCACAGATCTTATCGCCAATATTCTGCTTACCCCACTGCCTAAATTCAACCTGAGGGCAGATTTTGATGTTTCTACCTCCAATATTCAACGTTTTGGGATTGCCGGCGGTGGTTCCCTACGCATTAGAAATGTTTTAGGCGGAATGGAAACTTTGCAAATTTCCGGGCGTGCGAGTATAGGTGATTCCAGAACCGCGGCAGGAAGCAACAGCCCTGAGCTTTTTGATATCACTGAAATAGGTGCTGATGTAAGTCTGACGATTCCGCGTATCTTCTTCCCTATTCGTACTAATTTCATCGCACCCGAAATGTCACCTTCTACCAGTTTCACTACCGGTATAGGTATTCAGCAAAACATAGGTTTAGACAAACAAAATGTCACCGGTGGAATTAATTATAAGTGGACCCCTTCAGAAAATTTGAATTACCGTTTTGATCTTTTTGACATTCAGTATGTGCGTAATTTGAATATCTCCAACTACTTTAATGTCTATGAGAATTCGTATGACGAACTGAACACCATCGCTCTTGGGTATCCCACACAGGTGATTCCGTATTTAAATGAAGATGGCAATTTAGATATTCCGGATGGTGCTTTAGACTTTATAAATGCCGTACAAAACCGAAATATTGCCGTTACCACAACAGAGTTTAATGACGTTGTGAATATTGAAGAACGCCGCCAGCGTCTTACCGAGGACAACTTGATCTTAGCTTCTAGTTTTACCTACTATAAAAACACCCGGGATAATTTATTTGACGATGAGTTTACCAGTTTTAGAGCCAAGCTTGAAGTTGCCGGTAATACGCTAAGCGCCATCAGCAATCTGATAGGTCTTGAAGAAAATGAAAACGGTTCCTCAAGAGTTCTGGGCGTGACCTTCTCGCAATATGTAAAAACCGAATTGGATTTTATTAAGCATTGGGATTTTGGCAACGATAATATATTGGCTGTACGTGCATACGGAGGTATCGCGATTCCGTATGGAAATTCAAACAGCATCCCTTTTATTCGCAGTTTTTTTGGTGGTGGATCTAACGACAACCGTGCTTGGCAAGCATACCGCTTAGGCCCCGGAAGCACTGATAGTCCTAACGATTTTAATGAAGCCAATATGAAACTGGCGTTTAATGCAGAACAACGCTTTACCTTTTTAGGTGATTTAAAAGGCGCTATTTTTGCCGATGTAGGAAACATCTGGAACGCGCTAGATAACATTGAAGATCCGCAAGCCACCTTTACCGGCTTAAAAAGTCTTGAAGATATCGCCGTAGGAACCGGTTTTGGTCTACGCTATGATTTTAGCTTTTTTGTTTTGCGTTTTGATATAGGATTTAAAACCTATGATCCCGCGCTACCTAACGGCGAACGCTGGTTTAAAAACACAAATTTTTCTAATGCGGTCTACAACGTGGGTATTAACTATCCTTTCTAAGCAAATTAGGTGGTCAAACCCTAATTATTTATTAATTTTATGCCCTTAACTAAGTAAACAACAACTTATGAGTCATAGTATCAAACCGGGGGTTGCAACCGGTAAAGAAGTTCAGGCAATTTTTAAACACGCTAAAGAAAATGGCTACGCGCTTCCAGCTGTAAATGTAATCGGCTCTAATACCATAAACGGTGTTTTAGAAACAGCTGCAAAATTAAATGCACCTGTAATCCTTCAATTTTCTAACGGAGGTGCTCAATTTAACGCAGGAAAAGGTTATGCCAACGATAACCAGCAAGCAGCAGTTGCAGGAGCAATCGCAGGAGCAAAACACGTGCACGAATTAGCAAAGCGTTATGGCGCAACAGTTATTTTACATACTGACCACTGCGCTAAAAAACTTTTACCTTGGATTGACGGTCTTCTTGATGCTTCTGAAGAATACTATAAAGAACATGGGCATTCCCTTTTTAGCTCTCATATGATTGACCTTAGTGAAGAGCCTATTGAAGAGAACATCGAGCTTTGTAAAAAATACCTTGAGCGTATGAGCAAGATGGAAATGACTCTTGAGATCGAACTTGGTATCACCGGTGGTGAAGAAGATGGTGTAGATAACTCTGATGTTGACGTTTCTAAATTGTATACGCAGCCAGAAGAAGTTGCTTACGCTTATGAAGAATTAAGCAAAGTAAGTGATCAGTTTACTATCGCTGCGGCTTTTGGTAACGTTCACGGGGTTTACAAGCCTGGTAACGTAAAATTGACTCCGAAAATTTTGAAGAATTCTCAGGAATATATTTCAGAAAAATACGGGGTTGGAGAAAACCATATCGACTTTGTATTCCACGGAGGAAGTGGTTCTACCGTTGAAGAAATTCGCGAAGGTATCAGCTACGGTGTTATCAAAATGAATATTGACACTGATTTACAGTGGGCATTTACTGAAGGTATTCGCAAATATTTTGATGCAAATGCAGACTATCTTCAAACACAAATAGGTAACCCAACCGGAGAAGACAGCCCAAATAAGAAATTTTACGATCCACGCGTTTGGTTACGTAAAGGTGAAGAATCTTTTGTTGCGCGTTTAGAAAAAGCGTTTGAAGATTTAAATAACGTAAATACTTTGTAATTTCGCATCCGCGAAAAGAAATTTTAAAACCTCAGGATTTATATTCTGAGGTTTTTCAACCTTTAAAAACAGCCTCTTAATTTTTAAGAAGCACCCCTAAAAGCTTACAAACTAAAAAGCACAAAATATGGCTTGGTTTAAACGGAAAGAAAAAGGAATACAAACTGCTACCGAAAATAAAAAAGATGTACCTAAAGGACTTTGGTATAAATCTCCTACCGGTAAAATCATTGATGCAGATGAACTTGCTAAGAATTTTTACGTAAGTCCAGAAGATGATTATCACGTAAGAATAGGCAGTAATGAGTATTTTTCAATTCTTTTTGATGAAGGCAAATACAAAGAGCTAGATAAAAATCTTACTTCAAAAGATCCGCTAGGGTTTGAAGACACTAAAAAATATGTTGACCGCCTCAAGGATGCAGAAGCAAAAACCGGTTTAAAAGATGCCGTACGTACTGCCGTAGGTAAAAGTATGGGTAAAGACCTTGTTGTTGCTGCAATGGATTTTAAGTTCATCGGTGGATCTATGGGTTCTGTAGTGGGTGAGAAAATCGCGCGTGCCGCAGATTACTCCCTTAAGCACAACGTTCCTTTAGTGATCATTTCAAAATCTGGTGGAGCACGTATGATGGAAGCTGCATTATCCTTAATGCAATTAGCAAAAACTTCTGCTAAACTAGCTCAACTTGCTGAAGCAAAAATTCCATACATCTCGTTATGTACAGATCCTACCACCGGTGGAACCACTGCTTCATTTGCGATGTTAGGTGATATTAATATTTCTGAGCCGGGAGCTTTAATTGGTTTTGCAGGACCTCGTGTTGTACGCGATACTACCGGCCAAGAATTGCCAGAAGATTTTCAGACAGCAGAATTTTTAAAAGAGCACGGTTTCCTTGATTTTATATCACACCGAAAAGAACTGAAAAAGAATATCAACCTTTACATAGACTTGATTTTAAATCAGCCAGTTCGCAATTAAAAATAACAGACCGGTATTTAGAAATTAATTGTATCTTTGCCGGCTCAATGAGATCACCTCATTGAATACATAAAAACTATTTAAATAATATTGGCATGTATCTTACTCAAGAGAAAAAAGATGAAATTTTCAGCCAGTACGGTAAAGACAAAAACGATACCGGATCTGCAGAAGGACAAATTGCGTTGTTCACACACCGCATCAACCACCTTACAGAGCACTTAAAAAGAAACCGCAAAGACTTTAACACGGAGCGTTCTCTAGTAAAGTTAGTAGGTAAGCGTAGAGCATTACTTGACTATTTAACTAAGAAAGATATCAACAGATATCGTGCTATCGTTAAAGAATTAGGTTTAAGAAAATAATTCTTATTTATAAAAGGGGCTGTTTTTCAGTCCCTTTTATTTTTAAAATCTGGTTGTTTCAGAATAATATTTGAAGCTTCAGTAAAATAAAAACCATATTTTTGGTTCAAGTCCCGTAAGGGCAAAGAAAGCTATCCTTAGGTTTTTCATTGGTCACCACTACACACAACAACACAACGACCTTGCCGCTAACCTTTTTGGTTTGCAGCTTATGTTTAACAGTATCCTCGATTTAGGATACAGATGAAAAATCAAAATATGATTCCAAAGACTTTCAAAGAGGTCATTGACCTTGGTGATGGTAGAGAGATCTCTATCGAAACCGGAAAATTAGCAAAACAGGCACATGGTTCTGTTGTTGTTCAATCCGGTAAATGTATGTTGCTTTGTACGGTAGTTTCAAACTACAAGCAAAGTGATGTTGATTTTCTTCCATTAACGGTAGATTATCGTGAAAAATTTGCTGCCGCTGGCCGCTATCCTGGTGGTTTCTTCAAAAGAGAAGCTCGCCCAAGTGATGGTGAAGTATTAACCATGCGTCTTGTAGACCGTGTACTTCGCCCATTGTTCCCAAAAGATTATCACGCAGAAACTCAGGTTATGATTCAGTTAATGTCTCATGACGAAGATGTAATGCCTGATGCGATGGCAGGTCTTGCAGCATCTGCAGCAATTCAACTTTCAGATTTCCCATTTGAATGTGCGATTTCTGAAGTACGTGTGGGTCGTGTAAACGGTGAGTTTATCATCAACCCTTCTCGCACACAGTTAGCAGAATCTGACATCGATATGGTTATTGGGGCTTCGGCTGACTCTGTAATGATGGTTGAAGGTGAGATGGACGAAATTTCTGAAGAAGAAATGACCGAAGCCATCAAAGCTGCTCACGAGGCTATTAAAGTTCAGTGTGAGGCTCAAATTCGTCTTGCGGAAGCTTTTGGTAAAAAACCAACCCGTGAGTACGAACCAGAAGTTGAAGACGCAGAACTTGAGAAAAAAGTTTACGATTTAACGTATGACAAAGTGTATGAAGTAGCCAAAGCTGGTTCTTCTAAACACGAGCGTAGCACTGCTTTTGATGCCATTAAAGAAGAAGTAAAAGGAACGTTCTCAGAAGAAGACCTTGAAGCGTTTGGAGATTTGATCTCTAAGTATTTCTACAAAGCCGAAAAAGCTGCGGTACGCGATCTTACTTTAAATGAAGGTTTACGTCTTGATGGTCGTAAGACTACTGAGATTCGTCCAATTTGGTGTGAGACTGACTATTTACCATCAGTACACGGTTCTTCGATCTTTACACGTGGGGAAACTCAGGCGCTTGCTACTGTTACTTTAGGTACTTCGAGAGAGGCTAATCAAATTGATATGCCATCTTACGAAGGTGAAGAAACATTCTACCTACACTACAACTTCCCTCCTTTCTCAACCGGTGAAGCGCGTCCTATTCGCGGAACGTCTCGTCGTGAGGTAGGTCACGGTAACTTAGCACAACGTGCATTAAAAGGGATGATCCCAGCAGATTGCCCGTATACCGTACGTGTTGTTTCAGAGATTTTAGAATCTAACGGTTCTTCTTCTATGGCTACCGTTTGTGCAGGTACTATGGCCATTATGGATGCCGGTGTAAAACTTAAGAAACCAGTTTCTGGTATCGCAATGGGTCTTATCACTGATGTTGAAAGCGGTAAATACGCTGTACTTTCTGATATTCTTGGTGATGAAGATCACTTAGGTGATATGGACTTTAAAGTGACCGGAACAGCTGATGGTATCACGGCTTGCCAAATGGACATTAAAGTAAAAGGTCTTTCTTACGAAATTCTTGTAAAAGCACTTCATCAGGCACGTGATGGTCGTTTACACATCTTAAACCACCTTACAGATACAATTTCTGAACCTCGTGGAGATGTTAAAGATTACGCGCCTAAAATGGTTACTACACGCATCGCTAATGAATACATTGGTGCGCTTATAGGACCTGGCGGAAAAGTAATTCAAGAACTTCAGAAAGAAACTGGAACTACGATTGTAATCAATGAAGATCCAGTAACCGAAGAAGGAATAGTTGAAATTCTAGGTACAGGAACTGAAGGTATCAACGCAGTTCTTGCTAAAATAGATTCAATCACTTTTAAACCAAAAGTTGGTGAGTCTTACAAAGTAAAAGTAATCAAGATGCTTGACTTTGGTGCTGTTGTAGAATATCTTGCTGCTCCGGGTAATGAAGTACTACTTCACGTTTCTGAACTTGCTTGGGAACGTACAGAGAATGTAAGCGACGTGGTTAATATGGGAGATGAATTTGAAGTAAAATACTTCGGAATCGATTCTCGTACACGCAAAGAAAAAGTTTCTCGTAAAGCACTTCTGCCAAAACCGGAAGGTTACAAAGAGCGTGCTCCTAGAAATAATGACAACAAGGACCGTGGATCTCGCGACAATCGAGGCCGCGATAACAGAAATAAAGATCGCAAAAGAGATTAATTTCTGATAGATTTTATTGAAAAAGGGAGCTAAATGCTCCCTTTTTTTATGTTTTTTGAGTCAAATCGCTGAAAATTGAAATCCCTGCTTAATTCAATTTATTTCCTTTAAAAATATTCTTTGATTCATAATATTTGGATATTACCTACTAAAACTGACATAAAACTGACAGATGTACAGCATTTGGCAGAAAAACTGCCAAAAAGGAACTGCGAAATCCGCAATGCTTTTTTAACATTTAGTTAGCAAACCTTTCTTAAGCTTCATAGGGTGTACGCTAACAGGCTTTTTCCTATCAATATTCTAGGATACTTCCTCATTTTCTGAGTCTCGCATGATACTTGCACTAAATAGGGCGAACTAATTAATTAAAAACTATTTAATGAAAGTATTAGTATTAGGTGCTGGCAATATGGGACTTACCTATGCCGAAGGAATGGCAAACTCCCCATTTTTAAATAAGCGCAAGCTTATGATCTTTGATGTCTCACCTCAAAAAACAGAAGCTTTATCAACTATGGCGCAGTTTGATGCTTATGACAGCATTGAAGAATGTGTGCCACAAGCTGATGTTATTTTTATCGCGGTTAAACCGTACCACAGTCAATCATTATTTGACAGTATTAAGCCCTACATAAACCAAGATCAACTTTTTGTATCGTTAATGGCGGGTGTAACTATAAATACCATTCAAGAAGGATTAGGAGTAAAAAAAGTTATACGTACTATGCCTAATTTACCTGCTAAAGTAGGTAAAGGAGTGACTTCTTTTACAGAATCTAAAGAGGTTAGTAGAGTGGAATTATTGACTGTTAGAAGTCTTTTAGATACTACTGGTGAGTCAATACACGTAGAAACAGAGCAATTTATTGATGCTTCCACTGGTATTTCTGGTAGTGGTCCTGCATATGTGTTTTATTTTATGCAATCTATGTTAGAAGCAGCATTAAAAATGGGCTTCTCTCCAAACGATTCAAAAGTATTGGTATCACAAACTTTTGAAGGCGCTGTGAAACTATTTAATGAATCTGATCTTACACCTGAAAAATGGATGGATCGCGTTGCTTCAAAAGGTGGTACGACGCGTGCCGCACTAGATTCAATGGAAGATAATAACGTTAAAGAATTAATTAAAGAAGCTGCATACGCAGCATTTGACCGTGCAACAGAACTCGGTAAAGAAAAATAAAATTATGAGCACAAAACGTGTAGTTATAAAAGTAGGAACTAATGTAATGACCAATAGAAACAACAGAATTGTTGGGCCTGTTCTTCATGAACTTGTGAGACAAATCGCAGAGCTTTATGAAAAAGGTTACCAGCCTGTTTTAGTTTCTTCAGGTTCTGCAATTGCAGGTAAAGAAGTCTTAGGAGAATGCAATTATGAAGATGCTTCTACCCGTAGACAAATATTCTCTTCAGTTGGGCAACCTCGTATGATGCGTCACTATTATACACTATTTAATAGCTTCGGTATGCATTGCGCTCAATTACTTGCTACTAAGCGTGATTTTGCGCCAGGGAAGCACCGCGAGAATATGATCAATTGCTATGAAGGTCTTTTGTCTGAAGGTATTATTCCTATCGCAAATGAGGATGACGCAGTATCATTAACTATGTCAATGTTTACTGATAATGATGAGCTCGCAAGTCTTGTAGCCGAATTGATCAATGCAGATGCATTGATTCTTCTTACGGATACAGACGGACTTTATACAGGGCATCCTGATGATGATGAATCAGAAAAATTAACGGAAGTGCATCCTGAGCAGAAAGTAGAACAATACGTTCAAGAGAATAACAAAGCTGAAGGTGAAGGACGAGGAGGAATGAAATCTAAGCTTAAAATTGCTAAAGAAACTGCTCGCAAAGACATCACTTGCTTTATTGCTAATGGTAAAAAACCTAATGTGATTGTCGACCTTCTGGAAGGTAAAGAAATTGGTACTAAGTTTCAAGCTTAAGTTTGAAATAGATTAGTTCATTCAATTCAAATTAATAAAAGAAAAAAAGTAAAATGCAATTACTCAATTCAGATATAAAAAATAAAGTTCTTGATTCAATGATGAATATTATTGAGTCTAGAAAAAGCGAAATTTTAGAAGCTAATAAAAAAGATTTAGAGGCTTTTAATCGCGACGATCAAGCCCTTTACGACCGATTGGTTGTAAATGATGCTAAAATTAGTGGTATGATTCAAGCGATTAAAGAGGTGCGCGATCAAGAAGATCCTGTAAGTCAAGAAATTTCAAATACAACACTTGATAGCGGTTTAAAAATCATCAACAAGACGGCTCCATTTGGAACCATTATGATCATTTATGAATCGCGTCCTGATGTGACTATTGAAGCTGCAGTTCTAGCTTTTAAAGCAAACAATAAAATTTTGCTTAAAGGTGGTAAAGAGGCGCATCATAGTAATGTTGTTCTTGTAGACTGTTGGAAGCAAGCTTTACGCGAGAATGACCTTGATGAGTCTTGGATCACCATGTTACAAATGAATCGTGAAGAAACTCAGGCATTCTTAAAGAATCCTGATCAACCTTTAGATTTGATTGTTCCTCGTGGTGGTGAGCGCTTAATAGGATTTGTAAAGGAACACGCCAAATGTGCTGTTTTGGTAAGCGGTAGAGGAAATAACTTCTTATACGTACATCCAAAAGCAGATTGGGCCAAAACTATTGAGGTAATCATCAATGCTAAAACCGATAAAATATCTGGATGTAACGCGCTAGATAAAGTATTGGTAGACAAGAACATTGCTGATTATGAAGCTAAGATCAAAGAATTAGATCAAATTCTTAAAGCTAAAGGTGTTGAAGTATTAGCAGACGAAGCTTCAAAAGAAGTTCTTAGCGATAACACCGTGATCCCAAATGAAGATACGTGGTATGAAGAATTTTTAGCGATGAAAATTGTTCTTGGCGCTGTTGACAGTATGGAAGAAGCGATGGAAAAGATCAACACTTACAGCGGTGGTCACTCCAGTGCGATTATGACAACTGATAAAGAGGCTGCGACAACCTTTATGGAAAACATAGATACAGCAGCGGTTTATCACAACGCTTCCACGCGATTTACAGATGGTGGACAAATGGGCGTTGGTGCCGAGTTAGCGATCAGTACCGATAAATTGCATCACAGAGGTCCGTTAGGATTAAAACAATTGGTGACAAATAAATACTATGTATTTGGTGACGGACACGTAAGAGTCTAATTATCAGTAAATATTATTCAAAAAGGGAGTTCTTCATTGAGCTCCCTTTTATTTTTTTATCAAGTTTTAAAATCATCTACTGAAAATTTTTCAGCAAAAAAGCAATGAAATTCGATTTTTGGTAAAAGCCTTAAATTCAAACTTTTCCTACAAGTAAAATCCATTAGTATTCATTTAAAATATTTAATTTAGCCTTTAAACGAAATAAAGCTTTTGTTTTTCCATCTCACACCCAATGAGCTCATTTATAGATCGTCTTCTCAATCATCGTGCTACTAGGATTACTAAAAGTGATTCTACAGAAGATCCTATAAAAAACTTTTTCAATTACCTCATCAGTTTGGGCACGCCGGGCCCCAGATTGAAACTTTTAGAATCGAAGATTGAAAATTTTGAGTTTCCTGAAGATGCTTATTTGGCTGAAATCTGTGTTGTCAACTTTTATCTCGATTTAGAGTTTTACCTCATCAATCACGATGCGCGTTACATCAACACAGAAGAGAAGTTGCGTTTACAAATCAAAAAACAATTTCCAAAAATTGCAAATTCCAATGCATTCTTACCGCTCTACACTAGCGGAAAGAACCAAGAAATCAGCCTTGCGCAACTCTTTCTGATTACGATTTTAAAGAAGTTTAAAGATGAAGATCCGGAGTTAAATACTACGATCTCGTGGCTGAATTCTTTAGAAAAAGCATTTTACGCAGAGCCTTCTTCAGATCTTGTTCAGCAGATTAACAGCTTCAGAAGAATTAAGGATGATGCGTATAAGATCAATAAAGAGTTTGGTGAAATCTTTGGGCAAGACTTTGTTGATTCAGCATTCTCGGGTACCAAGGAAGAGTTTTTCAGCTATTATGAAAAATTAAATGCAGTCGTAGCCATCAATGATGTGATGCCGCAGCTTTTTACTTCGTTGCTAAACGAGTCGGCTAACAAAGATTATTTTAAACCGCCTATAGAACCCCTTCCTCCTCAGGAAACCCCTTTACCTAAGCAAAAACCATCGGCGCATAGTGCGCAAACTACGCACGTAGATGTGCTGGAGAATTTATTGGACGGTTACTTGCTTTTTGATAATTCAGGGGCGATTAAAGGAATGAATACCTTGAGTACCCGCATTTTTGGCCTCGAGAAGGAACAGCTTAAGCAAACTTCCGTTTATAAATTATTTCCTGAGGCCATTAGTACAAAGCTGCATAAAGACATCCAGAACCTCTATAAACAACAACCTCTGGCGCTCATTGGCAACCGAGTGGAGCTGGATATTAAAAATACGCAAGGTGAACTCATGCCTTATGAGGTCACTTTTACCAATAACTATTCTGAACCGGTAGATACTTTTAGTCTTTTTATCAGAAATATCACAGAGCGAAAAGATACCTTGAAGGCTAAAATGAATGCCGAGCGCACTGCGGAAGCAAAGACGATGTTTTTATCTAATATGAGTCACGAGATCCGCACCCCGCTCAACGTGATCTTAGGACTGTCTGAAATTTTAATCAAGAAAGGTTTTGACGATAAGCAACTTTTAAAGAAAAACTTAGAAGGCATTTCATTTTCGGCAAAAAATCTCTTGTCGATTGTGAATGATATTCTTGATTTTTCAAAGATCGAAGCAGGAAAGCTCACCTTACAGTCTTCTGATTTTAATCTGGCGGAAGTGATCACCAACCTCTCAAATGCTTTTGAAGTAAAGGCTCGGGAAAAGGGGTTAAAACTAAATACCGAAATTGACCCAAGCATTCCGGATATTGTGATTGGCGATCAATATCGATTAAATCAGATCATTACAAACCTGTTAGGTAACGCTATTAAATTCACCAAGCGCGGTGTCATACAACTTGATCTAAAGCTAGTTGAAGAAACTGCTGAATCGGTCAAAATCAAGTTTACCGTTAAAGACACAGGAATAGGAATCCCCGCCGAACAACTGAATAAAATCTTTGATAGTTTTTATCAAGTTGATGAGCCGGAGCACGCTAAAATAAATGGTACAGGATTGGGTCTTTCCATCACCAAAGAGCTCATTAATTTACAAGGCGGAAAACTCAGTGCTGAAAGTCTCGTTGGCGAGGGTTCTACCTTTTATTTTGACCTAAGCTTTGAAAAGAGTAAACGTAAAAAGCTTCAAGATCTCGAAAAACCTGTTGACGGTAAACCGAAGCATTTAAAAGGCTTGACCGTTCTTGTAGCTGAGGATAATAAGATGAACCAGTTTTACATTCGTCAACTGCTTCAGGGTTTAGAAGTTCATGCTGATATTGCGGAGAATGGTGAAGAAGCGGTCGCTATTTACACCAATGCACCTAAAAAATACGATCTTATTTTGATGGATATGCATATGCCGGTTATGAACGGGCTCGACGCTATTGCAGCCATTAGAAGGTCAGAACAAGATCAATTAAATAAAGTACCTATCGTGGCGTGCTCTGCTGATGTGTTTCCGGAAGCGCGTAAAAATGCTATTAAAGCAGGTATCGACTTTTATTTGACAAAACCCTTGAAGGAAGAAGCGCTAAAAGAGGTATTATATTGGTTGATTTCTGATAATTCTTCCGCTGAAAAACCAGTGGAGCAAAAACAGCAGCATCCTGAGCCGCCTGAACCTCAAAAAGCACAACCTGAAACGGCGCCTTCTTCCATAGATTTAAATCAACTCTTTGCCATTTTTGATAACGACAAAGATTTTGTAATTGCACTTCTTGAAGTATTCATTACAGAAACCCCTGAAGATTTCAACAGTCTGCGCAACTGTGTTGAGCGTGAGTATTATGCCAGAGCGAGTACGCTGGCTCATAAAATGAAATCGAGTTTTATGAATCTTGGGATGACAGAACACGGTCATCATCTACAACAAATAGAAACGCATCTTAAAAATGCTGATAAAATCGAAGAAGCAAAAACGCATCTCCAAGCTTTTGAAATGCTTTATAACAAAGCATTAGTAGATGTCAATCTTCAGCTGATTGGACTAAAAGAAGTTTAGCAGATTTTGGTCTTTAAGCGAAAAAATCAGTCGTTCAGCTATTTGTTAAAGTTTTCTAAAAAAAATTAAATATTTCTGTAACCTTTAATTACCTCTTTACGTATAATAGGTAAATCAGCAGTTACGCATTTTGCCGCTGCGATTCAAACATTGAGTACCGGTATAACCAATCCGGTGGAACATTTTAAATATGTGATGGTCCTATGAGACAACTTAAGATTACAAAACAGGTTACCAACAGAGAAACCGCTTCGCTTGACAAGTATTTACAAGAAATTGGTAAAGTAGACCTTATTACTGCCGATGAGGAGGTTGAATTAGCACAACGTATTAAAGCAGGTGATCAGCGTGCTTTAGAAAAATTGACTAAAGCTAACCTGCGTTTTGTGGTTTCTGTTGCAAAACAATACCAAAACCAAGGGCTTACGCTTCCTGACTTGATTAATGAAGGAAATTTAGGTCTTATCAAAGCTGCGCAGCGTTTTGACGAAACGCGCGGTTTTAAATTTATCTCTTATGCTGTTTGGTGGATTAGACAATCTATTTTACAAGCATTAGCTGAGCAGTCGCGCATTGTGCGTCTTCCACTAAATAAGATCGGAAGTATCAATAAAATCAACAAAACTTACGCGTTTCTAGAGCAAGCTAATGAACGTCCGCCAAGCCCTGAAGAAATTGCAAAAGAGCTTGATATGACCGTTAATGAGGTAAAAGAATCGCTTAAGAATGCAGGTCGTCACGTAAGTATGGATGCGCCACTTATTGAAGGGGAAGATTCTAACTTATATGATGTTTTGCGCTCTGGTGAGTCTCCTAACCCTGACCGTGAATTGCTTAGCGAATCCCTTAGTACAGAGATTGAACGTGCACTAGAAACGCTAACGCCACGCGAAGCTGATGTTGTGCGTTTATATTTTGGTTTAGGTCATCAACACCCTATGACTCTTGAAGAAATTGGTGAGACTTTTGACCTTACTCGTGAGCGTGTACGCCAAATTAAAGAAAAGGCGATCAGAAGACTTAAACACACCTCTCGCAGCAAAATTTTAAAAACCTATTTAGGCTAGATTTTACAAGAATTCGTTAAAAATAGGGTGTTTCGCTAGCTTTTTAGTAAATTGCACTAATATTGAAACCCCAAGAAAATATTTAAAGTAACAACAGTTCATCATAACTGTTCGTTTTTTGATTGATGAATGAATCCCCGGCTGATTACCGGGGATTTTTCATGGTATCAATTTGAGCTGATATAAATCTAAATTGACACCACTTCTAAAGCAGCAATTCTTAAATTTACGCTATAAATAAAATTTGATATGACTCCTAAATACCTTGCTCCTTCTATCCTGGCTGCTGATTTTGCAAACCTTGAACGCGATATTAAAATGGTCAACGCTAGTGATGCAGACTGGCTGCATGTAGATGTGATGGACGGTGTTTTTGTACCCAATATCTCTTTTGGAATGCCGGTGGTTCAAGCCATAACTCAGCACGCAAAAAAAGTGATTGATGTACATTTAATGATCGTAGATCCTGATCGCTATATCAAGACTTTTGCGGCTTTAGGAAGCACTAATCTTACCGTGCATTACGAAGCTTGCACCCATTTACACCGCACCTTGCAGGCGATCAAAGCAGAAGGAATGAAAGCAGGAGTAGCGCTTAATCCACACACGCCAGTACACCTTTTAAAAGATGTAATTACTGACATCGACCAAGTCATCATTATGAGTGTGAATCCGGGGTTTGGCGGTCAATCGTTCATAGAGAACACCTACCGAAAAGTGCGAGAATTAAAAGAGATCATTCTCACGCATAATGCCAATACGTTAATCGAAATTGATGGCGGAGTGACAGATCGTAATGCAAAACAATTGATAGAGAGTGGTGCAGATGTTTTAGTGGCCGGAAGCTTTATTTTTAAGGCTGAAAATCCAACCGAAACCATAAAAACAATGAAAGAGCTTATCTCCTAAACTGCTCTTTTTTATTGGGGTTGAATCACTTCGTGTGTAGTGAAAAAAGAAGAGCAGATCTGTTTGTACTAATCGCTTTGCAACGCCCCCTACAGCCAACAAAATTATTAGAATGCAACAGTAATCTGCTCGTTCTTGATCTTAAATCTAATCCGTAGCAAATAAAAGAAGAAGCGTTCAGAAAAAAGTACGGAATTCCGTAATGGAGAGTGACTTTAACATTATAACTAATACTTTAGTGCATTCTTACCCTGATATTCCTTCGGTCACAAACTTTTTACTGAATCCATATGGGTCAAAATCCCAAACGACCGGAAGCATAAAATATACAAACAATGTTAACAGGATTATTGAAACGATATTCATCCAAAATCCGGCTTTTACCATATCAGGTATTTTAAGATATCCTGAACCAAAAACCACGGCGTTGGGCGGGGTAGCCACCGGCAACATAAACGCACAAGAAGCGGCAACTGTGGTTGCAACAAGAAGCATATAAGGATTTAGATCAAGCTCTAGCGCTATTGGAGCCAGAATGGGCAATAACATCGCCGTGGTGGCAAGATTTGAAGTCAATTCTGTTATAAAATTGACACTGAAAATCACTAGTAGAATAATCAATAAAAGCGGTAAGGCATCTAAAAGAGTCATCTGAAGTCCGAACCATTTTGCCAATCCTGTAACCTCAAAACCGGATGCCAATGCCATTCCACCGCCAAAAAGAAGAATGATTCCCCAAGGAATATTTACAGCTTCCTCCCAGTGTAAAATGCGTTTTCCTTTTCCGGAAGCATTCAGTGTAAATAGTAAAATACCTGCTGCTATTGCAATGATGGTATCATCAATGCCGGGAAACCAATTTTCTAAGAAGAAAGATCTGGTGATCCAGCAAATAGCCGTAGTTGTAAAAACAGCCAATACCGTCTTTTCTTCACGCTGCATAGGCCCTAACTCCTTAAGCAAGCGTTTGATTTCTGCTTTTCCGCCGGGAAAATCCTTCTGTTTAAAAGAATATGCAATGTTTGTGAGGTAGCACCAACTGATAATGAGCAAGATCAAACTAATAGGAAAACCAAATTTAAACCACTGAAAAAAGCTAATATCTATAGCATAAACCTCTTCAATATAACCGGCGAAAACCAAGTTTGGCGGCGTTCCTATCAGAGTTGCCACACCTCCTATCGAGGCGCTATACGCAATACCCAGCATCAGTGCTTTCCCAAAAATCATATTCTCATCTGCAATAGTATTGGGATTGTCCTTTAACTGCGATACAATTGACATCCCTATGGGTAGCATCATTACAGATGTGGCTGTATTAGAAATCCACATAGATAAAAATGCGGTCGCCACCATAAAACCTAGAATAATATTTTTGACATTGGTCCCAATGATTTTGATGATGTGTAAAGCGATGCGCTTGTGGAGATTCCATTTTTCAATAGCAATGGCTAAAATAAAACCGCCCATATACAAGAACACATATTTGTGCCCATACGACGCTGTAGTTGTTGAGATATCTACCGCCCCCGTAAGCGGAAACAATACAATAGGAAGCAAAGCAGTCACTGCGATAGGTACAACTTCGGTAACCCACCATAATGCCATCCATAATGTTACGCAAAGAATATCGAAAGCGGGCTGTGACATGCCGGTTGGCGCGTCTAACTGTTGCAGTATCAAAAATAGCACAGGACCCAGTACTAAGAAAATAGACTTTTTAAATTTCATGGTATGTAGTGACCGTTATAGGGTAAAATCGCTTTGTTACATTAAGCCCACAAAATACTAGAAATTTTATTACTGAAAATCTATAGGAAAGAGGGATTCAATTTAATTATTGAAAAAAGTAATTTGAGTCCTCTATTAAATTAGCAATGTATAATTATAAACAATACTCTAGCTACTACTTAAACTAAAGGTGGAATGAACATTTTAAAGTTGACTATCTCAAAGAAAGACCCCCAAGAATGATCCAACATACCTTTTGAATTTTGAGGAAAGTTTCGGGTCATAAGGGTTTAAGCTATGATATGAAAAAGCAGGCTAACTATTTTAGACAAATCCATGAGCCCCCTACAGCTAATGAATCAAAGTTAAGTTTAGTTTTAGCCTGCTTATATTATTAAAGCTTCGGTTTACATTTTTCTCAAAATCAACCAACTATCTTTAGCATTATTTATAATTAAAGATACTAAGTGATATTCAACAATAAAGAAGTTTAACAGTATTTCTTAAAATCTATGAGCTAAAACTGGTATTCTATAAAATAAGAAACTCCCTCAAAAGAGGGAGTTTCTACGTTAAAATCAAAGAAGAAAAATGATTCTAACGCCTCTCATTACCTGCTTACAACGATGAATTCAGACCTCCTGTTTTCAGAATATTCCAGTTCTGTACAGGTTTTTCCGTCTTCATCACAAATATGTATGGGTCTTGACTCCCCATAGCCTATAGCACTCTCTATACGAGAAGGATCTATACCATTTTCTATGAGCCAGTCTTTTGTTGAGTTTGCCCTGTTTGAGGATAGGGTTTTATTAAAATAATCTGTTCCGCGCTGATCTGTATGCGATTCGATTTTAATGATCATTTCAGGATAAGACTCCATCACTTCAATGACCCGCTTTAGCTGAATTGCAGCCACGTCGTTTATATTGTAGCGATAATATTCAAAGTAAATGGGATCTATACGTATCTTTTCGACATCTCCATCGGTCACAAATATTTCTGAAAGATCTTTTAGCCTAAAGTCAACCATATCCATTAAATGACCGGGAATCAAGTCGGTTGAAAAATCTAAAGCGTCTTCTCCATAGCCAGCTTTCGTAGCCTCTAAGGTATAGGTAGTTTCACAGTTTAACGTCATGGTGTACGCTCCCTTCTCGTCGGTTATTACCTCTTGATGCACCTGACCATCATTAATATAGGCAGTCACTTTGGCGCCAGATAATGTCTCTTTTGTTTCTAGATCATATACCGTCCCGGTGATCGTTTGTAAACATTCTTTTACGTTATATTTAAAACTATAAATATCATCACCACCTTTTCCGCCAGCGCGGTCTGAGGAAAAATAACCAGAGTCAGGTTCTAAACCAGCCACATAAGCAAAATCATCTGCATTAGAATTGATGTTAGGCCCCAGATTGATAACGGCTCCAAAAATTCCGTCTTGAAAATTAGTTTTATAAACGTCTAGTCCGCCGAAGCCTACGTGTCCCTCAGATGAAAAGTACAAGGTGTTATCTTTATAAAACGGAAAATAATCATCAACAATACTGTTGATCAAAGGACCCAAATTTCGTGGTTTTGAGTACGTACCGTCCTCATAGATATCGCAAACATAAATATCTGCTCTTCCGTAACCACCCGGCATGTCTGAAGCAAAAAACAGTTTGGTACCGTCTTCGGTTACAAAAGGGTGTCCCGAAGAATACGTGTCCCCATTAAAAGGGAGTAATTCTTTCTTGATTTTTTTTGCAGTGAGATCTACACGATAAATATTGAAGTAATTGCGTTTATCCCCCGTAAAAATCTTTCTCTTATTATCTTGAGCGCTAGAAGCAAAGTAAATGTATTTACTATTAGGTGAGAAGCTTACAGTTGCATCATGATACGGCGTTTCTAAGTCTTCATTAAATAGTCCTATATTTGAAAAAGATTCGGGACCATTCATATCTGCCTTATAAATAGCTAAATAGGGTGTATTATCACGCTCGTAAATTTTATTAGCTTCTTTATTTCGGGCTGAAGTAAAAACAAATGTACCCTCACTTATCGCACCTCCAAAATCAGCATACTGTGAGTTCAATTCCAGATTTTTAATTGTGTACAGGGTGTCTCCCTTAATCAATTCTTCAAATCTTGATTTTTCTTCATAATATGCGTTGAGCATTTCGGGCGTTCCTTTTTCTTTCAGATACAACTCAACCACTTGGCTCGCTTTATCGTATTCTTTGAGATAACGCAAGGTGTCGTAATACTGAAATCCCTGAAAGTTATCTTGGTTAGGCCCCACCTTTTTATACCATATTTCATAATATTCTTTTGCCTTGTAGTAATCTTTAAGATTGTAATAAACATCACCCATTTTCATATAAACCTCGGGTGCTACATTCTCTTTTTTTGCTGAAGCCATATATTTCTCAAAAGCCGGAGCAGCTTCTATATAAATATGTCTATCATAAAGTTCGTTTGCCTTTTTTAGATTGCTTTGTGAGAAAGCATTAACACTTATAAATAGTAGTAAAATATAAATAGTTCTCATGGGTCTCAATTTTAAAAGAATCTTGGTGAAAAAGTTGCTCCTCGTCTTCTAGCGAGAGAAAACTTAATTAAGATCTCATGACTCCCCTCATTGTATTGATTAAAGTCTGAAGTATTATAATCGTAGGCATAGCCTATAAAAATATTATTGGTTACCTGAAAGCCCGCCAATGCGCTCACGGCAGCATCCATACTATACCCTGCCCCAATAGTAAAGCGCTCCAGAAAAAGAAAATTAGCCGATAGATTTGCTCTTATAGGCGCCCCTTCTACATAATCAAATAAAGCGGCCGGCTTGAATTTTGTATTCTGACTGATATCAAATATATATCCTCCAATGAGATACACGTGTAACTGCTCTGTGTTCACAAAATCATCTTCCTCATCATAATATTCCTGTGAGAAAAAGTTAGGCGTTGAAAGTCCCAAATACCATTGATCGCTATATAAATACGTACCGGCTCCTAAAACACCTAGAAATTGATTGTTGATGTTATTCATAAATGAAGGGTCATTAGGATTATCAAAAACCCCTTTTCTAAAATCAACGTTGAGTACTCTAAAACCGGCTTTTAAACCAAAAGACAAATAGGTACGCTCAGCCAACTGAATGGCATAAGAAAAGTTTCCGTCAATATTCAAGTCTTCTGAAGGGCCTAAGGCATCCCGAGTTATGTTTAAACCCAGACCTACATTATAGGTTACCGGTGTTTCCAGACCTAAGTTAATGGTCTCTGGTGCCCCGTCGATCCCGGTGAATTGTGCTTTATAATTTGCTGTAATGTTCAATGCATCAGATGAGCCTGCATAAGCAGGGTTCACTGTCATTGTATTGTACATATACTGCGTATAATTCGGCGCCTGCTGCCCGTAAATACCGGCAGCACTACACGCCACAATCATCAGTTTGATTAAGGTTGTGACTATTTTTGTCATGATTATTAAATTTTAATGAGAGAATTAATTTATTATCGAGCTATATAAATCCAACCGGTTAGGGTACGCTCACCCTCGCCCAACTCTATAGCATAGTAATAGGTTCCTGCAGGTAAACCGCTGGATTTGTTTATAGAGTTAGCTACATTAGAATCCCCGTTCCACGTATTGAGGTAACCACTAGCAGTGAAGACCAACTGTCCTACTCTGTTGTACACATTTACCGTATTGTTAGGGTATTTTTCAATACATCGTACCGTAAACAGATCGTTCATCCCATCACCATTTGGCGAAAACTCATTGAATACCATCAAGCAATCAGGATCGATCTCTACTTCTGAAGTATTGTTTCCGGTATTGCTGTCTATTGGTGTCGAAGTGATTATTTCAGCTACGTTTCTATAGTCCCCAGTGCTTAGAACAGTAGCTACAACTGTCAATGTTGTGCTGCTATTTGCTGCTAAAGAAGGAATCGTCCACACTCCGGTAAGCGGATTGTAATTACCAATTGGTGCCGTAAAACTGTCAAACTCTAAACCTGACGGAAGGGCTTCACTCACTTGAATATTAGTAATATCCGTTTCGCCGGTATTTGTTACTTCAATTAAGTACGTTACCTGTTCGCCAATTGCAGGATTCATTAGATTTACCGATTTAGAAATACTTAAATCAGAACAAGCTTCTGCAATAACTTCCAGATCAGCCGAAGTTTCAACGATACAAGAAAGTGTTGTGTCATAAGTCACGCTTACAGTATTGTTTCCTGGGATATCCCAAATTACAGCCACAAAATTATCATCTAGGCCACCTCCCGAAGTGATTGAACCTCCTGAAGTGATCGTCCACATATAATTCGACATGCCAGACTGTGTGGTGTAGATTATCTCAGTCCCCAGGCACGCATTAGCCTGTGAAGCTTCGATACTCGCAGTGGTAGGTGGCGTGAGCATAATAGTCACTCCAAAACGACCGTTGCCCTCTACTCCATCTACTACAAGAGCCGCATAATATGTTACTCCATCTGCTAAAGGCGTAGTTTCATCAAGCTGAACACCTTCTGTTTGCTGATCATACCAAACAATGTTTGACTGATCTAAAACAATATCCTGAAGCGTCACAGGATCTGTTGAACAGAACACCTGATTTTCATCTCCTGAAGGTATTCCTATGTTGATCACCAACTCATCAATTGTAGCATCTACTGAAGTATTCCCCACACCATCACTACTTTGAGCCATCACATCGTAAGTCCCCTCTTCTATCTCATTTCCATCAGGAATAGTCAGCGTCCACGTATCATCGCCATTATCAACCAAATTCCCATCACCCTCTACATAGGTTACACTGTTTACGCTTACGGTCAAACTTTCTGAAGAATCTGCAGTTCCGGTAATTGTCGGAGTAACGTCTGCTGTGGTCTGACTGTTTACTGTTGGAATACCAGGTCCTGTGGAATCAATAGTCAATTCGTCAAGCGTGGCATCGCTGCTGCTATTCCCGGCTGCGTCAGTGGCAGTTGCCATTATATCGTAGGTTCCATCAGGAAGTGCGTCAGCATCTGGAACGTCCAGCGTCCAAGTGTCGTCACCGTTATCCGTCAGATTGCCGTCGTCTTCGGTGTAGGTTACTCCGTTTAACATCACGGTAAGATCATCTGCTGAATCTGCAGTTCCTGTAATGGTTGGCGTGTTGTCATTGGTAGTCAACAGATCAACTGTTGGAACTGTTGGTGCGGTTGTATCGATCGTAAGTTCATCGGTAGTTGCATCGCTGCTGCTGTTGCCCGCAGAATCGGTAGCAGTTGCCATCACATCGTAAGTTCCGTCTGGAAGTGCGTTAACGTCTGGAACGTTCAGCGTCCAAGTGTCGTCACCGTTATCCGTCAGATTGCCGTCGCCTTCGGTGTAGGTTACTCCGTTTAACATCACGGCAAGATCATCTGCAGAATCTGCAGTTCCGGTAATGGTTGGCGTGTTGTCATTGGTAGTCAACAGGTCAACCGTTGGAACTGTTGGTGCAGTGGTATCGATGGTTAATTCATCGGTGGTTGCATCGCTGCTGTTGTTACCGGCTGCATCGGTAGCTGTAGCCATCACATCGTAAGTTTCGTCAGGAAGTGCGTTAGCATCTGGCACAACTAAAGTCCACGTATCATCGCCGTTATCGGTAAGATTGCCGTCGCCTTCGGTGTAGGTCACTCCGTTTAACATCACGGTAAGCTCATCTGCTGAATCCGCAGTCCCCGTAATGGTTGGCGTGTTGTCATTAGTAGTCAACAGATCAACCGTTGGTACCGTCGGTGCAGTCGTATCGATCGTAAGTTCATCAGTTGTAGCATCAGTGCTGCTGTTGCTAGCTGCATCGGTGGCAGTCGCCATCACATCGTAGGTTCCGTCTGGAAGTGCGTTTGCATCTGGAACAACTAAAGTCCACGTATCATCACCGTTATCGGTAAGATTGCCGTCGCCTTCGGTGTAGGTTACTCCGTTTAACATCACTGTCAAATCATCTCCAGAATCTGCAGTTCCAGTAATGGTTGGCGTGTTGTCATTGGTAGTCAACAGATCAACCGTTGGAACTGTTGGTGCAGTGGTATCGATGGTTAATTCATCGGTGGTTGCATCGCTGCTGCTGTTGCCCGCTGCATCGGTAGCTGTAGCCATCACATCGTAAGTTCCGTCAGGAAGTGCGTTAGCATCTGGCACAACTAAAGTCCACGTATCATCACCGTTATCGGTAAGATTGCCGTCGCCTTCGGTATAGGTTACTCCGTTTAACATCACGGCAAGATCATCTGCAGAATCTGCAGTTCCGGTAATGGTTGGCGTGTTGTCATTGGTAGTCAACAGGTCAACCGTTGGAACTGTTGGTGCAGTGGTATCGATGGTTAATTCATCGGTGGTTGCATCGCTGCTGTTGTTACCGGCTGCATCGGTAGCTGTAGCCATCACATCGTAAGTTCCGTCAGGAAGTGCGTTAGCATCTGGCACAACTAAAGTCCACGTATCATCGCCGTTATCGGTAAGATTGCCGTCGCCTTCGGTGTAGGTCACTCCGTTTAACATCACGGTAAGCTCATCTCCAGAATCCGCAGTCCCCGTAATGGTTGGCGTGTTGTCATTAGTAGTCAACAGATCAACCGTTGGTACCGTCGGTGCAGTCGTATCGATCGTAAGTTCATCAGTTGTAGCATCAGTGCTGCTGTTGCTAGCTGCATCGGTGGCAGTCGCCATCACATCGTAGGTTCCGTCTGGAAGTGCGTTTGCATCTGGAACAACTAAAGTCCACGTATCATCACCGTTATCGGTAAGATTGCCGTCGCCTTCGGTGTAGGTTACTCCGTTTAACATCACTGTCAAATCATCTCCAGAATCTGCAGTTCCAGTAATGGTTGGCGTGTTGTCATTGGTAGTCAACAGATCAACCGTTGGAACCGTCGGTGCGGTTGTATCGATCGTAAGTTCATCGGTAGTTGCATCGCTGCTGCTGTTGCCCGCAGAATCGGTAGCAGTTGCCATCACATCGTAAGTTCCGTCTGGAAGTGCGTTAACGTCTGGAACGTTCAGCGTCCAAGTGTCGTCACCGTTATCCGTCAGATTGCCGTCGCCTTCGGTGTAGGTTACTCCGTTTAACATCACGGCAAGATCATCTGCAGAATCTGCAGTTCCGGTAATGGTTGGCGTGTTGTCATTGGTAGTCAACAGGTCAACCGTTGGTACCGTAGGCGCTGTCGTGTCGATCGTAAGTTCATCGGTGGTAGGATCAGTTGCGGTTTGGATACCTTGGGTTACTGTGGCTGTTACATCATACACCCCATCGGTCAGTACTACCGGAAGCACCAGCGTCCAAGTATCATCAGTATTATCAGTTAAGTTGCCATCACCTTCGCTGTAGGTCACCCCGTCTACCGTTACCGTTAGATCATCTGCAGAGTCTGCAGTTCCTGTGATAGTAGGCGACTGATTACTGGTCACCTGTGGTACCACGGTGGGCTGCGTTGGTAACGTAGAATTGATCACCAACTCATCTACGGTAACATCTGAAGAGGTGTTGCCTGCGGTATCAGTAGCGGTGATCGCCACATCATACGTACCGTCTGCAAGTGCGTTTCCGGCAGGAACATTTAAGGTCCACGTATCGTTATTATTGTCTATTAAATCCCCATCTCCTTCGGTGTAGGTTACTCCGTTTAAAGTCACTACAATGGCATCTTCAGAATCAGCAGTACCGGTCACTGTAGGTGTCGTATCGCTGGTTTCTTGCGTATTCACTGTTGGTACTGTAGGTGCTATGGTGTCTACGGTAAGTTCATCGGTGGTTATGTCTGTACTGCTATTGCCTGCTATATCTGTAGCGGTAGCGATCACATTATATACCCCATCATCCAGTGCATTTGCTGCAGGAATCAGTAATGTCCAGGTGTCGTCACCATTGTCTATTAAATTGGTATCTCCCTCGCTGTAAGTTATTCCATCTACGGTAACGGTCAGGTTATCTATAGAATCAGCGGTACCGGTAATCGTAGGGGTATCGGTATTGGTGATCTGAGCATCTACCGTAGGTATTGCAGGATCATCAAGGTCTACCGTATAGGTTTGTGTGGTAGCTACTGTAGTCTGACACGTCAATAGATTTGTTGCTGTTACTGAAGCATCAACGGTAAGATTATCATCAGCTACCAATTGCGCGCCGGCTACATCAACCGTAAAGCTAAGGTCTGCAGCCACTGTGGTAGAATACTCAAAGGTATTTACTGTAACCACAACAGGATCGCCTGCTTCGGCGTCACCACCTACGCTTCCTGTAAGGGCGATGGTCGTTCCTGCTTCGGCTGCATTAATAATATTATCTGGCGTTACCGGATCTAAAGTAATGGTTGGTTCAGGACCGCCATCAAAGGTAACATCAACTACCTGAAGGTCTCCCGGTGCGTTTTCACAGCCTGTAACTGCATCCACTAAACTTACATATACTCTAAACGGACCATCAGCCTGAGTTAACCCTTCTACTTCAAGTTCGCCATCGGCGTTGATACTATACGTAATTCCATCTTCTACTAAACCATCAGTGATTGGCAGCGTTCCGTTAGCATCTAAATAATAGTTGAAGCTTCCGTTGATCGTTGCTGTGGGAACGATAGTAAGCAGTTCCGGAAGACAGATAGGAAGATCAAATCCTACAACAGTGATATCGCCGGATTCCGGTAAGGGATTGACAGTCACCTCTACGGCCACGCGGCCGGATTCTTCGGTACAACCCGCTAAAAAGGAAGCTACATAAAAGGTAGTGTCTTCTGACAATGCCGAAGTAGTAAAGGTTTCACCACTGGCTGTGGTTGCTAGTAAATTTCCGCCAACCTCGCTGTCATACCAGCGCAGTTCTGCACCCGCACTCGCCGTAGTCGCCAGTAAAGAAGCGCTTTCTCCCTCACACACTTCAACATCCTCTGATGCAGCATCGATGATAGGAAGACTTGGCGTAATAGCAATATCATGAAAGTCCAGACTCTGTGCGATGTTCACACCCAAAAGTGAGGACAGGCGCACCACTACTCGATCTGCAGCTCCGCCAACATCAAAAGCTACTGCTGCTATATCGCCATTCTCTAAAAGTCCTAAAAGATCTAGATTCAGTAAGGTTGAAAGGCTTGAACTAGAAACAAGTGTGGTTCCATTATAAGCTTCAAAGGTAATATTATTAGCTACTCCTAAAGCCAATAGGTTTGGATCTACTTTTAAACTGATTTTAAAATCTTCGGTAGGTTGCGTTGCAGTATCAAAATAAACTTCCTGCTCTACTGAAGCCGCCACACTCACAATACCTAAAGCTAATTGAGAGAAGGTGGCAGGATCTCCATCGATCGCATTTTCAGGATTGGTCACTCCCGCGCCTAGTAGTCCCACGCCACTAACATCTGTGGTGGTGAATGACGGACTGTTACAAATACTTGTGTCAATGGTAAGTTCGTTTGTGGTAGCATCCACACTTGAAGTACCTAAAGTATTGGTGGCTGTAGCGATCACATCGTACGTTCCTTCCGCCAGTGCTACCGGAACTTCTAGAGTCCAGGTGTCATCACCATTATCGGTGAGATCACCATCTCCTTCAGTATACGTTACTCCGTCTACTTCAACGGTAAGATCATCAGTGGAATCTGCAGTACCGGTGATACGTGGAGTAGTATCAGCAGTAGTCAGCATATCAACTGTTGGTACCGTCGGTGCTGTTGTATCAATTGTTAACTCATCAGTTGTAGCATCGCTGCTGCTATTACCGGCTGCATCAGTAGAAGTAGCTACCACATCATAGGTTCCGGCAGTTAATGCTGTTGGAATATCGAGAGTCCACGTACCATCACCATTGTCGGTTAGATCGGCTCCGGATTCCGGATAAGCTACTCCGTCAACCGTTACCATCAAGTCTGCTGAAGAATCCGCGGTTCCGGTAATCGTTGGTGTAGTATCATTAGTCGTTAAAAAGTCTACTGTTGGAATCGATGGCGCTGTCGTATCGATCGTAAGTTCATCAATGGTTACATCAGTACTGCTGTTGCCTGCTGCATCAGTAGAAGTAGCTACAACATCATAAGTCCCTTCTGCTAATGCTGAAGGAATATCAAGGCTCCACGTACCATCACCATTGTCGGTTAAAGCGGCTCCGGATTCCGGGTAAGCCACTCCATCAACCGTTACCACTAAGTCTGCTGAAGAATCTGCAGTTCCCGTAATGGTCGGTGTGTTGTCATTGGTAGTCAATAGATCAACCGTTGGTACCGTCGGTGCAGTCGTATCAATAGTAAGTTCATCGGTGGTAGCATCACTACTGCTGTTGCCGGCTGCATCGGTTGAAGTAGCTTCCACGTCGTAGGTTCCTTCTGCTAAAGCCGAAGGAATATTTAGAGTCCACGTACCATCACCATTGTCGGTTAAATCGGCTCCGGATTCCGGGTAAGCTACTCCATCAACTGTTACCACCAAGTCTGCTGAAGAATCCGCGGTTCCGGTAATCGTTGGTGTAGTATCATTAGTCGTTAAAAAGTCTACCGTTGGAACCGCGGGTGCAGTTGTATCGATCGTAAGTTCATCGGTGGTAGGATCAGACGCGGTTTGGATGCCTTGGGTTACTGTGGCTGTTACATCATACACCCCATCGGTCAGTACTACCGGAAGTACCAGCGTCCAAGTATCATTAGTATTATCAGTTAAGTTGCCATCGCCCTCGCTGTAGGTAACCCCGTCTACGGTTACCGTTAGATCATCTGCAGAGTCTGCAGTTCCTGTAATGGTAGGCGACTGATTACTGGTTACCTGTGGTACCACGGTGGGCTGCGTTGGTAACGTGGAATTGATCACCAACTCATCTACGGTAATATCTGAAGAAGTGTTGCCTGCGGTATCAGTTGCGGTGATCGCCACATCATACGTACCGTCTGCAAGTGCATTTCCGGCAGGAACATTTAAGGTCCACGTATCGTTATTATTGTCTATTAAATCCCCATCTCCTTCAGTGTAGGTTACTCCGTTTAGGATCACTACAATAGCATCTTCAGAATCAGCAGTACCGGTCACTGTAGGTGTGGTATCGCTGGTCTCTTGGGTATTCACTGTTGGCACTGTAGGTGCTGTGGTGTCTACGGTAAGTTCATCGGTGGTTGTGTCTGTACTGCTATTGCCTGCTATATCTGTAGCGGTAGCGATCACATCATACACTCCATCATCCAGTGCATTTGCTGCAGGAATCTGTAACGTCCAGGTGTCATCACCATTGTCTATTAAATTGGTATCTCCCTCACTGTAGGTTATTCCATCTACGGTAACGGTCAGGTCATCTATAGAATCAGCGGTACCGGTAATGGTAGGGGTATCGGTATTGGTGATCTGAGTATCTACCGTAGGTATTGCAGGATCATCAAGGTCTACCGTATAGGTTTGGGTGGTGGATACTGTAGTCTGACACGTCAATAGATTTGTTGCCGTTACTGAAGCATCAACGGTAAGATCATTATCAGCTACCAATTGCGCGCCGGCTACATCTACTGTAAAGCTAAGATCTGCAGCTACTGTGGTAGGATACTCAAAGGTGTTTACGGTAACCACAACAGGATCACCTGCTTCAGCGTCACCACCTACGCTTCCTGTAAGGGCAATGGTCGTTCCTGCTTCGGCTGCGTTGATTATATTGTCTGGCGTTACCGGATCTAAAGCAATGGTTGGCTCAGGACCGCCATCAAAAATAACATCAACTACTTGAAGGTCTCCCGGTGCATTTTCACAACCAGTGACTGCATCCACTAAACTTACATAAACTCTAAACGGACCATCAGCTTGGGTTAAGCCTTCTACTTCAAGTTCGCCATCAGCATTAATACTATACGTAATTCCATCTTCTACTAAACCATCAGTGATCGGCAGCGTTCCGTTAGCATCTAGATAATAATTAAAGCTTCCGTTGACTGTTGCTGTGGGAATAATTGTAAGCAGCTCCGGAAGACAGATCGGAAGATCAAATCCTACAACAGTGATATCGCCGGATTCCGGTAAGGGATTGACAGTCACCTCTACAGCCACGCGGCCGGATTCTTCGGTACAACCCGCTAAAAAGGAGGCTACATAAAAAGTAGTATCTTCTGACAATGCCGCAGTGGTAAAGGTTTCACCGCTGGCTGTGGTTGCCAATAAATTTCCGCCAACCTCGCTATCATACCAGCGCAGTTCTGCACCCGCACTCGCGGTAGTCGCCACTAAAGAAGCGCTTTCTCCCTCGCATACTTCAACATTCTCTGATGCAGCATCGATAACGGGAATTCCGGGAGTGATCGCTACATCATATAAGTCTAATCTTTGAAAAACATTAACTCCTAATAAGGAGGTGTAACGTACCACAATGCGGTCTGCAGGTCCAGCGACGTCAAAAGGAACCTGCGCGACAGCACCGCCTTGCAAAAGGCCCAAAAGATCAAGATTTAATAGGGATGAAAGACTCGAACTCGAGACTAATGTAGGACCATTGTAGGCCTCAAAGGTGATATTGTTAACCACTCCTAAAGCCAACAATGTTGGATCTACTCTTAAACTGATTTTAAAATCTTCAGTGGGCTGTGATGGGACACCAAAATAAACTATTTGCTCTATAGATGCAGCTACGTCCAACACCCCAAGACTCAATTCTGAGAAAGAGTTGGGATCATTATCTATAGCATTTTCAGGATTATTGACTCCTGCTCCTCCCAGTTGCAATAAATCAAGACTAAGCCCGTCTCCATCATAAGAGGTGTAAAGTGGATCATTACACGCTAAAGCGCCAGAATTATAAAATGCGCCTCTCACATTTAATGTTCTCGTATTACCTAAACCTAGAAGCGAACCTATAGTATTAGTGATGCGTATACTGCTGTATGATTGATTTGGGGTCATAGCAATATACATCGCACCACTAACATCTGTTACCACACGCACTCGGGGAGAATCAAAGGTGTTAGGGTCAGAGGAGTCTGCGCTAAGCACCGTTGTTGTGCCCGATCTGGCTTCAACTGTAAATTCTTGATTTCCGATAAGGACTACCCCAAGAACATCTCCTAATAGATTACCCAGACCACCACCTAGCAATACACGAAGAAGTTCATCCTGAGTGTCTATGCGTATGAAGGTTGTGGTATTTGCTGCTACCGGAGTATCGTAGCCTATCTCAATAAAACTGTCATAAGCTCCTATACCTAATGCCAAACCACTATTAGCTTCTAACTCTGCAGTGGTATTTAGATCACCATCTACAGCAAATGAACCGTTAACTACGTGATCTGTATCAATATCAACTAAATTAGTTGCAAACGTCTGTGTTTGCCCTAATGCATTTTGCCCTATACTGCATACAAGAAGCAGGCAAAAGATGGATTTGATAATAAAATTTCGAAAAGTAAAGTTCACCATAGTTACTTTGTTTTAAGGTTGAGAGGTTATTTTTAAAACGTTAAATCTGAGCAATAAAAGCCTAGACCAACAACCATATATGGCTGTAAGTCAAGATTTTAAAATGTAAATAGGGGTGAGAAAATTTTGACATAAGTATGGCTAAAAACCCTCTTAAATGTCAAAATGAACGTCTACTCTGGAAAATTTGTAATGAGAGTATTAACTTTTGTTTATACTAAGCTAGATAAGGATTCTTTAAAAAACACAAAAACAGGATAAAAAACACAACTTTATCGGTTTAGTTTGGGTGTTTTTTAATTTTTTACAAGTGTAATTTTATTTATCGTAGGAATGTGACCCGGAAATATAAACGCATATTACTGTTTTATACAAGTAATTATTTTTTACAACTACCAATATATCAGCATTTAATAGTCGTTCATCCTGAATCAAAGGAGTAAATCGATTTATGTGAGAAGATTCAGAATTAAAAAAAACAATTTACTTCCATAGAAAAATAACTCGTAAGAATATTCTTAATAACTAAAACCGCATAAGCTATTTCCGCTTTGTGTTTGGTCTTATGATCAGTCTGAGATCTTGATTTTGGGTAAGGTATTCTGTAGACCAGTTGTAGAACGTACGCACTCTATTTCGATAATCAATTAAAGCAAATAGGTGTACAAATAGCCATACAAACCATGCCACAAAGCCATTGAAGTGTAGTTTTGGTTTAGGCATATCGGCAACAGCTTTACTGCTCCCAATAATCGCCATAGATCCTTTATCAAGATAATTGAAGGGTTTGGGCGGTTTTCCTTTAGCCATTCGGTCCAGGTTTTTAGCTAATACTCTTCCTTGTTGCATGGCTACTTGGGCAAGTTGCGGATGCCCTGTAGGAAAATCTGAGTCAGCAGTGCTTATTGAGGCATCACCAATGGCATAAATATCCTGTACATTTTCGACCTTATTATAGGCATCTACTTTTAACCGGTTACCGCGTTCATAAGCCATATCGGGGATTCCTTTAAATCGAAAGCCGGTCACGCCCGTCGCCCAGATAAGATTTTTGCTATAAATATGAGAACCATCTTTCATCATAACTTTTTCGCCATCAAAATCTACAACTCGCGTGTTAAGTAAAACCTCCACACCTGCCTTTTGTAGCTTTTTAAGCGTGTATTGCTGACTTTTCTCACTCATAGGCGAAAGCAGCTCTCCCCCACCGTTGATCAAATAAATTCGGCTTCCTGAACCTATGAGCTCAGGAAATTCTTTTCTTATAGTATGGTTACGCAACTCTGCAAAAACACCGGAAATTTCAACTCCGGTAGGACCGCCTCCCGCAACCACCATATTTAAATAGGGTAAACGTTGTGACTTATCATCTATACGCGTGGCTTCTTCAAGTCGCTGTAGTAAAAGATTACGCATTTCTAATGCGTCTTCAAGCGTCTTCATGGGAATCGCATGCTTTTCAATCTGATCAAGTCCAAAATAATTGGTTTGCGTTCCCGTAGCCAATACCAAATAATCGTAGTGTAGCGTACCGTTATTCAAAATGATCTGATGATTTTCAGGCTGAACTTCTAGAAATTCTCCCATTCTAAACCTAAAATTTGCCTGGCCTCTAAAAAGGTTTCTAAACGGAAAAGTAATACTCGAAGGATCAAGATATCCCGTGGATACTTGATACAACAAGGGCGGAAAGAAATTGTAATTATTTTTATCTACTAAGGTGACTTGGTAGTACGATACTTTACTTAGTTTTTTAGCAAGATTGATTCCGGCAAAGCCTCCCCCAATAATTACAATATGTTTACTCATAAATTCTAGTATTAAGCTCGAAATTAGCGGTTTTCTTGGAGTTAGCTTTGATTTTAAAACAATTTTAATGCTTTATTTACGGCGCTATTCTAAGCGTTATTTCTTACAATAAACTTCCGCTCGTAACTCCTAAATTAAAAGTATGCTGAAGCTTTTAATCACAAAACTTTGCGTTAACTTTACTACGAATTCTTTGCTAAATAATCAATAAAAAACCAAAGTAATCGATTGTAAAAAATGTATTTGATACATTTTTTAATAAAAAAGTAATTTTATTACATAGACCAACCAGAACACACTTTTATGGAAAGACACACCACGCTTGGCGAATTTATCGTTCAAAACCAAAAAGATTTCCCGTATGCTAAAGGCGAACTCACCTCGCTTCTGAGCGCTATCAGGCTCGCCGGAAAAATGGTGAATCAAGAAATCAACAAAGCCGGACTCGCAGAAATACGCGGAAAAGCCGGTCAAGAAAATGTACAAGGAGAATCCCAAGCAAAACTAGATGTACTCGCCAATGACATGTTTATCAGCACGCTACGTGATCGTGGCGATATTTGCGGTTTGGCCTCAGAAGAACTTGAAGATTTTGTAGTTTTTAATGAAGAGCAACACAAAAATGCCAATTATGTAGTGCTTATTGACCCTCTTGATGGTTCTTCAAATATTGATGTTGATATAACGGTAGGTACCATTTTTAGCATTTATCGCAGAATCAGCCCGGTGGGGACGCCTGTAACTTTAGAAGATTTTCTACAACCCGGTATCAATCAGGTTGCTGCGGGCTATCTCATCTACGGAACCTCAACAATGCTCGTGTATACCACAGGAAATGGTACTCACGGTTTTACTTTTGATCCCGGAATTGGATCTTTTTTTCTCTCTCATCCTAACATGAAGTATCCGGAATCTGGTAGAATTTATTCAGTAAATGAAGGGAATTATGTGCATTTTCCGCAAGGAATTAAAAAGTTTATACGTTGGGCACAAGAGCTTAACGAAGAAGAAAACAGACCTTTTACTTCACGTTACATCGGTTCGCTGGTGGCCGATTTTCACCGAAACATGTTGCTAGGCGGAGTCTATTTATATCCTGAAGGAACTAAAGCTCCTAAGGGTAAGCTACGTCTAAATTACGAATGTAATCCAATGGCTTTTCTTACGGAACAAGCGGGAGGAAAAGCTTCTGACGGTTATGGTCGCATTATGGAACGTATTCCTAACGAACTGCACGAGCGCGCTCCTTTTTATTGCGGATGCACTACTGAAGTGGAAAAAATTGAATGGTTTTTACAACAGAAAGATTAAACACATTTTTCAGAATATTACGCGCTTCAACAGCACAACAAAAAATCCGGAAGACGGCTTCCGGATTTTTTATGCTTCTAATTTATAAAGTATGGGGTTAAAGGCTTTTGAGACGACTATCACCTGATCGCCCAAAGCAAGCGCTTGGGCTTCGTGATGCTGTACTACTACTTTAACCACTTGCGTATGAATGCGCACACTCACGACGCTGATGATCTCTTCCCTTTCAACCTTGACAACCACTCCCGGAAATTTGAATTTTCCGCTTAAATTTTGATTGGTAAAGACAGTATCGGGCGAGCCTATTTTATTGATCCTTCCTTGTTCTAAACAAACCACCTTGTCAGCCAACTTGATAATTTCGCCTACCTCGTGAGATATTAAAATTGTGGTTAGATCGTAGCGCTCTTGAACGCGCTTTAAATATTCATGAAGTTTAAAACGTATGGTATTATCTAGCGCTGCAAAGGGCTCATCAAGCAATAATAGTTTTGGTTTTTGCACCAAGGCCCGCGCTAGCGCCACACGCTGTTTTTGTCCGCCGCTTAGTGTTTCGGGTTTGCGGTGTTGCAGTTGCTGCAACTCCATCACCTCTAGAAGTTCGTCAATACTGTTAGTGCCGTCTTTTTTCCCTTTGGCAAAAAACAGATTCTCTAAGACCGTCATATGACCAAACAAGGCATAATCCTGAAAAACAAAACCTATACTGCGCTCCTGAGGTTTTTTATTGATTTTTTTTGAACTGTCGTACCAGACTTCATTGTTTACAACGAGACTTCCACGATCTGGAGTCATCAATCCACTGATCATTCTTAAAGTAGACGTTTTGCCCGCTCCAGACGCTCCGTAGATTGTGGTAAATTGACCGGCTTCTAGGGCCAGTTTCAGTTCAAGATCAAAACTACCTGCTCCCCCATCTAATGTTTTAGTAAAATCAATCTCGATCATTTATAAAAACTTTTAAAATGATTTCCGTTCACGAGATATACGACAAGTAATATGCAAAAAGTAATCGCAAAGAGAATAAAAGAATATAGATGAGCAGCATCGTAATTGAGGGCTTCAACCTCATCATAAATCGCGATAGACGCTACTTTTGTTTTCCCCGGAATATTGCCACCTATCATCAGTACTACTCCAAATTCACCCACGGTATGTGCAAAAGACAATACAATACCGGTAAGTAATGCTGGTTTGATCTGCGGAAGTTGCACTTTGAAAAACGTTTCCCAAGTGGATTTCCCCATCACATAAGCAGCCTCTGTTACTGATCGCGGAATGCTGCTCAAACCTGACTGCAGCGGGTGAACCATAAACGGCAAACTATAAAGCACAGACGCGACGGTCAAACCCGCAAACGAAAAAACCAACTTAACACCCAGCCACTCGTTGAGCCAATTTCCGAAGAAATTATTAGGACTAAACGCCATTAAAAAATAGAACCCCAAAACCGTTGGGGGTAACACCAGCGGCATACTCACCAGCGTCTCGATGACCGGTTTAATCTTAGCTTTTGTAGTGCTTAACCACCGGGCCAAGGGCAATGCGACCATTAGCAAAATAAAAGTGGTAAGTACCGCTAGTTTAAACGTGAGGATAAGAGGTTCCCAATTCATAAACCACGTAACATTACTTCGTTTAACTTGATCATCGCGATTACCTTCTTGCCTTCTTCCAGTTCTAAACGCGATGCAGAATCTGTGCTTATGATGGCTATGAGCACGCCGGCATCTGACTGTAATTTGAGTTTAGTAAGTAACGCTCCTTTTTCTACGGAAACAATACTTGCAGGAATACGGTTTTGTAAACTGATCTGCGGCACTTCTGCAGTGGCAATGATCACCTCGGTTTCTTTAAAAAGTACAGCAACCGGAGCTTCAGATTGAAGATATGCAGCAGTTTCCGGCGTGTCGATCACGATGGCTTTTAGCTGAAGTTTAGGTGTAACTTCAACCAGCACCAGACTAAGATTGCCGTTAACTTGAATGGTTTTTATATTTCCGTTGAAACTATTCACCTACCGAATATCCAAAATCTTGAAGAATTTTCTGTGCTTCTGCGGTAAAAAGGTAAGCATAAAATGCTTCTGCCTGTTGCTTTTTTGCTGCATCCGGTGAGATCATCACAACCCCTTGCGCTATGGGTTTGTATAAGGAATCGGCTACCGGCGCCCAGAATCCTTTGGTTTTTAAAGAAGGTGCTTTTACTACCGAAAGTGCGGTAAATCCTATTTCGGCTGCGCCGGAAATAATAAACTGATTGGTCTGTGCGATGCTTTCGCCATAAACCAATTTATCAGCCACAGGCTCTTCTAATTGCAATGTACTTAACGCAGCAACCGCTGCCTCTCCATAAGGCGCTGTCTTTGGATTGGCCAAAGCAATATGTTTGACCGCATTTGATTGAAGCGTCGCAAATTCTGGTTTTAATTCACTACGCAATGTCCAAATTACGAGTTTGCCATATGCGTAAATTTTAGGGGATGTTGCCGCAATACCAGCATCGTAAACCTCCTGCGGATATTTCATATTTGCCGCAACAAAAATATCGTAAGGTGCTCCCGCTTTGAGTTGTGCCGTTAATTTCCCCGAAGAACTGATCACCAATTCACAAGGCACACCTGTATCTTTAGTAAAATCGTCTGCCAACCGCTGCATTGCAAATTGCATATTAGCAGCGGTGGCAATGGTAAGTTTAGGGGTGTCATTAACTTCTTTACAGGCTGTAAAAGCCGCAGTAAAAAGAAATAGGAAAATATAAATCCGTTGAAATTTGCGCATAACCGAAGGTACTACAATCAGTGCAACTGCATCAATACCCCTGCGCTTTTCTTTTTCTTTTTCGGTCTTGATACCAATGCTTTTTAGCGCGGTAAATAGAGAGTAAGGCTATAATACTCCAGATCACATTGGTAACTAAAGACGGAATGGCTTTATAATAAAAGCAATTGACCGCAATCAACATTCCTCCTACTAGGTTCATTAAAATATAATAGGTACTAAAATCTTTGTTTTTTATTAGAGTAAGTGCATACGAGAGGACTACAAGAAAAGAGCCCGCCCATCCTGAAATATCGATGAGTAACTTCATAGCCTTTAAAATTTGGAACGTTCTATTCGTTTATAAGGAGTTTATCCATTCGGGTTTTAAAATCAGCTTCCGCCATACGGGCTTCAAGCTGTTCTAATTGTTCAAGCAATAGGGTATTGTGTTCAAGCATTTCTTCAAGCGCTTTATTACCGGCTTCCCAATAGGCTTCTAAAACAGGTAGTTCTTTTTTGGCTTTTTGTGATAAAACCAGGTTATACCTGCGGTTATCTTCAGGATCCAGATTAGAATTGATGTAGCCGCGTTTTTTCATTTTATTTATAAGTTTTACGATCGCCGGATGCGAGAGCTGTAAGGCATCTGCAATTTCGGTTACCGTCATCGTTTCATTTTTTTGAAGAAGTAAAAAGATCATATGCCAATTGGGCTCTATCTCACTATCATGCTCTCTATAAAAATCCCGAGTTTGATACATAAAAGCATCACTCAATCTTTTTAATCTACCGGTTAAACCGGCATAGCCCATTTCAATCAAAAAATCTTCACTCATCTCAAATATGTAACTGGTTACACAAATGTATATTTTTCTTATAGTACATTTATTAATTCAGCGTTAAATTTTTTAGTGATTTTTGAAAACTTTGTAAGAGCTATTTTACAGGAAAATCAGACGAAATATTCTTTCAATAACATTACCGCAAGCCTTTAAATTACACGATTGCTGAATATAGTACACTGATGAGTAAAATAGGCAGAAGCACTACAAAAATGGGCAAGATCAAATTTAAAAATGCTTTAAAGAGACCTACATTTTGCACTTCTGAAATACCGATCAAAATGAGAACAAAAGACCAAATAGATAAAACTATTTCACAAAAAACTGAAGTGTAATAAATCACTTTATCAAAAGAGCTGCCTTTGGTTAAATCTAGATCCTCTTGAAAAACTGCTTCTCCATAAATTGCTATTTGTAGTATTAAAAACACCAAAGCTGTAATAGCAGGTAGCATTCCATAAGCCAAAACTCTTACTAGTTCTTTACTAGAAGCACGCCCTCCTATCCACTTGCCTGTCCAGCTTAACAGCGCTGCGTACAAATAATAAGAGATCCAACCAAGAAGCGCTCCACCAAAGACACTAAATCCAATTACGGCAAGCAAAGACATGCTATCACCAAGATTTTTTTCAATAGCACGATCAAAGGCATTAAAAATACCCGCTAAAAGCAACAGCGTTTGTACAAAGTCATCAATTCCACGTTGATGCATATACCTGAATACCCTGCGAGGAGATCGCCATATTTTGATGAATAATTCGCGATGCGTAAAGGTTTCTAATTCGGTATTAGCGGTAGTGTTAGTCATAATTCTTAATCCAAAATGATGTAGATAACAAAAACATCTAAAGTTAGGACTTAATTAAAAAAGCGGCCCTAGAGCCGCTTCTACTATTCTAAAAAATCTTCCCTAGCCGGATTAAACGAATCGATTAAAATTCCTGCTTCTAGACATTTTGCTCCGTGTGGTGTGTGCGGCGGCACATAGAAGCCGTCACCAGCTTCTAATAGTTCTGATTTCCCATTGATCGTGATCTCAAATTTTCCCGAAACTACATAGCTGCCTTGAGTGTGCATATGGTCGTGCACGCTGCCTATAGCTCCTTTTTCAAACTTGACACTTACGACCATTAAATCGTTGTTATGTGCTATAATTTGCCTTGTGATCCCATTATCGGCCTGCTCCCAGGCATTTTTATCTGTTTTAAAAAATACGTCGCTTGTTGCTTTTGTACTCATAAGGTTACTTTTTGTTCTGCATAAATTCTATCCCTGCGATTACCCCGCGTAATTCTGCCAATCCTTTTAAACGGCCTATCGCAGTGTACCCCGGATGTGCGAGCGGTTTTTTGAGGTCGTCAAGCATCTGATGGCCGTGATCAGGTCGCATAGGTAATTGCTTCCCTCTTTTCTTTTCTACTTCTAAAAGCGCGTGCACTACAGCCGGCATAGGTACATCGCCCTCCAGATGATTATCCTCAAAAAAGTTGCCCATCGCATCTCTTTTAGTACTGCGCAAATGAATGAAATGTATATGGCTGCCGTAATCATTGATCATTTGCACCAAATCATTATCTGCACGCGCTCCAAACGAACCAGTGCAAAAGGTGACCCCGTTATATGTGCTGTCGTTATCTTTTAGTAAACGCGCAATATCTGAAGCTTTACTCATTATTCTAGGCAAGCCAAAAAACGGATGTGGCGGATCATCAGGGTGAATCGCCATAGCTACTCCTGCGGCTTCAGCGACTGGTAAAATTTCATCTAAAAAAAGCTTTAAATGCTCCTGTGCTTTAGCCTCGTCAATTGAAGCGTATTTATCAATAGCTTCCTGTAATCCCTCGAGACTGTATCCTTCTTCAGCGCCCGGGAGACCAGCGATTATTGCATCCTCCAACTTCTGTTTTTCTTCGGTTGAAGCCTTATCAAAAAAGCGTTTTGCTTCGGTTAATATCTTTTCATCATAATCTTTTTCTGCGTTTTTTCGCTTCAGCATAAAACAATCAAAGGCCGCAAGATGCGCCCAATCAAAGCGTAATGCAGTCGCGCCATTTTTTAATGGATAAGCCAATTGGGTGCGCGTCCAGTCTAAGACCGGCATAAAGTTATAACACACCACCTCAACCCCTATTTCACTAAGGTTAATGAGCGACTGTTTATAGTTATCTATATGCTCCTGAAAAGCTCCGCTTCGGGTTTTTATAGGCTCAGTTACCGGAAGGCTTTCTACGACTTTCCACGTAAGTCCCGCGGCTTCAATTTCGGCTTTGCGCTGTTTTAAAACCTCAACAGACCAAAGCGCACCATTTTCAATTTCGTGCATCGCGTGAACCACACCGGTCGCTCCTGCCTGCCTAATATCTTGAAGCGTAACGGGATCTTTATGCCCGTACCATCTCATCGTTTGTATCATCTCTACTTGCTTAAATTAAACTCCGGCAAAAGCCTTAAAACCACCATCTACAGTCACTACGGTTCCGGTTACAAAACTGGCTGCATCGCTGCACAACCAGTGGATAGCTCCATTAAGTTCTTGTGGATCGCCAAATTTACCCAAAGGTGTATGTGCTATGATTTTTTCGCCGCGATCGGTGAGGCTTCCATCGCTGTTGGTGAGCAGTTCACGGTTTTGTTCCGTTAGGAAAAACCCCGGAGCCAAAGCGTTTACCCGAATGGGGTTCTCCTGTTTTTGTGCAAACTCGATAGCTAAGAATTGGGTTAGATTCTCGATTCCTGCCTTTGCCGAAGCATAGCCCATCACACGCGTTAACGGTAAATGCGCTGCAACGGATGAAATGTTCAACACACTACCTTTTTTGGATTTTTCTAATAACGGAAGAAATACCTGCGTAGGTAAAAAGCTGCCTATATAATTCAGATCTATCACCTTGCGCATTTCTTCTACATCAGCATCAGCAAGGCTTTGCTCAGGAAGAATCAACGCGCCTTTCATATTTCCGCCGGCAGCGTTGATCAATACATCTATGTAGCCTAAATGATTCTCGATCGTGCCTTTAGCTGCTTCTAAAGCCTCTTTACTGGTCACATCTGCAACAACGCCCGAAGCTTGGTCTCCCTCTTGTTTGATGCTATCAACCAGTGCGTCTACCTTGCTCTGATTGCGTCCCAATACGACTACGTGAGCACCAGCTGCGGCCAAAGAACGCGTCATAGATTCACCCAAAACGCCCGTAGCGCCGCTGATGACAATTATTTTGTTTTCTACTGAAATCAAAGATTTCATACTATTTATTTTTGGTTAGTAATTAGTCTTTCAAGGTAACAATTTCTACCTCCAAAACTTGAGGTTTAATGTAGTTTTCTAGCTCCAAATCCTGTCTGGCAATTTCTTGCAAAGCCAGTGACGCAATCATCTTTGCACCGGTGTAGGACAAGTGCGTATCATCGTGTTTTCCATTTTGATAATAAGGATTTTCGCCCGGTTCAAAATGTAAGTGAATGGATTCAGACTTTTCAGGACCTAACTTTCGCTCTAATCGTTCGGTCAAGAATTGCATGTCTATAAATGGAACGTCTAAATCATTGGCCACCATACGTACCACCAACGGATAATTTCCGTGCGTATCTTCAAGTGTGCCGTGCTCGTTAAACTTGCGTCGAACAATAGAAGACATTAAAATTGGGGTCGCCCCCGCTTCTCGTGTTTCCTTCACATAACGTTCTAGATTGTATCGATACTGCGTAAACGGATTGGTATAACGCGTACTGTCTTTAAACTTCTGGTCATTATGCCCAAACTGAATGAACACAAAATCGCCTTTTTTCAAAGTTTCTAGTACGGTTTCCCAGCGCCCTTCCGTAATAAAACTTTTACTGCTACGTCCGTTAACGGCGTGGTTACTGACTTCTATAGCGTCGGTAAGCAATTCCGGAAGCACTTGCCCCCAGCCGTGTTCAGGATTTTCCTCCGGGTTTTTCTTATCGGCCATTGTAGAATCGCCAATAAGATAAAGCGTAGGTTTTTCTTGCGCGCTTATCACCGAAAATGTGGCTAAGGTTAAACAAAGTGCTAGTTTTTTTAAATGCTTCATCAAGTCTATTTTAAAATTGAAATTTGTTTATCTGGATCCCAATGGTCTTTACCGCTGAGAACTTTTTCTTTTGTGTATAGCAGTGCTTCCTCTTCGTAAAGCTGATGTGACCACCATACCCGCGCATCAGGGTTCGCACCGGCTCCTGTAGACTGAAATTCAGCATAAAAAACTGTGCGCTCTTTATGCGGAAACATAGCATCACCGTCCCAAACGTTCCATCCTTCAGACATAATATGTTCGCCCAACTTACTTTCTATAAAAACCGTTTTAGCATACGGGCGCCACGGCCTTCCTAAATATACCTGATCTACGCCTTCAGCAGCGGTAAGGGTGCACTGTTTTAACACATACCCGTATTCTTGAAACTTAGGCGTTGACGCTGCAGTGACATACGAATTTGATAGACTATGAATCTCACAAGCGTCAAAAAATGCTGTTGCCTGCCCAAAAATAAAATCGGTTGTACCTTCAATATAACACGAATCAAACAGCATACGATTCCCTTCTCCCGCGGTGTATACCGTATCTTGACAACCCAAAATCTTGCAATTTTTGAAAATCGCTCTATCTGCTGCAACGTGTAAGGCTACAGCCTGACCCTTATCACACCAAGTATTCTGAATCGTTAAGTTTTCAGCATAAAAATCTTGGCCTTCCACTTTCAACGTGTATGAGGTAAAGGTGTTGTGTTTCTTATTAGATAAAGAATCTAGTTTACCCGAATAATCAGAATTCACAAGAACTACTTCGTATCCAGGCATTCCTATAAGAGCAATTTTACGTTTCCAAGCCGGGATCTCAATCTTTTCGTTATAAACGCCCTCTTTGATCAGAATTTTGACAAATCCGGGACCTAAATCTCGCGTATTACTAATCGCTTCCTGAATGCTTGTGTGATCTCCACTACCGTCCTGAGCCACGATGAGAGTTTTATAGACTTCTGAACTTTCTTTATTGAAAACCCGATCTAAAAAAGATAAACTATACTGAAGCGTTTTATTAAACCAAGGTTGAACCAGCCAAAACGAATGTGGTGTACCCGGTAACGTATGTATCTCATTGTATATATCGTGCTGATTTAAAATCTGAAGCATATCATCACGGCCTGCGTGAAAACGTGGCTGTGTACTGTTGATAAAAAGGGTGGGTGGCGTTTTTGCATTTATATAAGTTAAAGGTGAGGCTTCCTCCCAATTTTTTAAATTTTCAGAACGCGAACCGTTAAGCCATTGCGCTGCGACTTCCCCTTCTTCTGATTCAGGATGTGTAAAAGATACAATTCCGTCAACATTTATAATCGCCTGTACCGCATCTGAAGTTGTATCCTGCGGATCTTTATAAAGTTCAGAGTTACCGGTAACACCTACCAAAGTAGCCAGTTGTGCTCCTGCCGAATTGCCTAAAATGGCAATCCTATTTGTATCAATCTTAAACGCTTCAGCCTGATCTCGCATCCAGCGAATTGCCGCTTTGAGATCTTTAACCGCCGCGGGATATATTGCTTCGGTACTCAATCTGTATTCTACGGTGACAGCAACATAGCCGTGGTTTGCTAATTGTAACGCTAAAGGCCTGACATTAGCCTTGCTCCCGCTAATCCAACCCCCGCCGTGAACCAATAAGACGGCCGGATACTTTTCCGCCTTAGCGGTAGGGATATAAACGTCTGCCTTTAGTTCTCGACCATTGACACGCTCATGCGCCAGATCTTCTAAAACTTTGAAATCACCTGTTTTTAGAGCTTCTATTGGTTTTATAAAAGGATATTCCTTTTTGAGTTTTTCATAAGTCGTCTCTAAGGTATAAGGTTTGACTTCGATGGGCTTTTCCTGTGCAGAAAGTTTCAATGCAGTGCAAACCATCAAAATGAAAAATATCAGACCGTAACGTGTTCTCATCATAAAACCATTTAAAAAGCAGAAAAAAGCTTGACCCAAAATGGGTAAGCTTTTTTCACGCTCAATTAAAATTCAAAAATTACTGGTATGCAGGATTCTGTTCAAAGTCATTATTTTGATTCAAGTCTAAAGCACTTTGCGGAATAGGTCTCAAGATCTTGAGTTCGCCGTTAGCACCATTAAAATTACCTTCTTCAACAAGATAGTGGTATGCCGAAGCTCGCTCGATCAACGTACCAGTACGCTTCAAGTCAAACCAGCGGTGATATTCACCCATAAGTTCGCGCCCACGCTCATCTAAAATATAATTGATATCAAATTCTGCAAGAGTAGCATCAACTACGCCTGCACGCTCACGCACATCATTAAGAAAATTAAGACCCGTGCCCGGTTGACCAGCTTGTAAATAAGCTTCTGCAGCGATCAAATACGTTTCTCCCAAACGAGATAATACGATATCTCTTCTACTTGTATTTTGCCCAAACGGAGCCTCAGGATCATCAAATTTCTTAAGCGGAATAGTTTGATAATCATTAGTAGGATTTGCCGAAGGCACATAACTTCCGTAAGGGTGATACGTTGCTTCAGGGTGTTCTGCCATGTAGGCATCTTGATCTGCCTGAGTGGCTTCCCAAGCTGGAGCATAGTAATGCGCTACCGGAAGCGTGCTGGTATCATCAACATCATAAAAGTCAAAATAACGACTATACACTTCAGTCATAAAAGTGGCAGCATACCGCTCGTCATCTTCGGTAAAAAGATCTATCGCAAATTGTGTTGGACACAAGGTATAGGTACGATAAGGCGCGTCACCGGCAACCTCGCTTCCACCTTGATACGGACCAAAATAAGCCGTTTGCTGATGCCCTAGGTCAAAAGGCGCTGTACTTACAGAAGCAGGATCATATTGTACCGAAAATAGAGTTTCTTCCTTTATAGGATAGGTAGGATTTCCCGGCGCCCATAATTCGGCAAAAGATAGATTTAAGCCTTGCCCTGCAATCGCGGCTTCTGCATAAGAAGCAGCTGTAGTAAAATCTGCAGTAGAACCAAAGCTTTCATAACCTCTAGTCAAATACACTTTGGCTAACAGATGATTCACTGCACGCTGATTTACTTTTCCCTGATATGCCCCTGAACCTACTTGGTTCAGCGCAGCTTCTAGTTCGCTAATGATAAAACCATAGATATTCTCAGCACTTTCTCTAGAAAATTCTAATACGGGTTCTCTAAAATATTCTGTTATTAATGGAACACCTCCGTAGGTTTGCACTAATAAAAAGTAGGCATTTGCGCGCAGGTATCGTACTTCACCTAGCTGCTGATCAAGTACATCTGTAGATTCGGTTAAATCTGCGTAATACACTGCGGTATTTGCTAACTGAATGGCTCTGTATGCATTGTCATACAATTCTGCCACACCTGAAGAAGACGGGTTAAGATCAGAATATCTGCTCAATCCTGTGGGTTCTGCATCACGCCCTTCAGCAAAAAGATCTGTTCCACAAACGTAGATCCAAGGTGCATTACCGTACAATTCACGCAATTGTGAATAATTAGCATTGATTAGCGATTGATAGCCTTCACCGGTAAGATAAAATTCTTCGGCAACGGCAAAAGATTCATTTTCTTCTTCTAAAAAATCTTGGCAGCTGATCACCGTAAACAAAACAGTGAGGCAGCTTAATAAATAGGTTATCTTTTTCATCTTCTTAAAATTTTAAATTAAAGCCTAACTGATACGTCACAGAAGCCGGTCTACCTGTGTTTAAACTTGCTCCTGCCCATTCTGGGTCATAGCCTTCATAATCTGTAAACACAAATGGATTAAGCACGTTAGCATAAACACGTAATGACGTAAAGCCTAATTTTTCTAAGGCGCCATCTCCTAGGTTATAGCCTAGTGCAATGTTCTTTACTTTTACAAACGATGCATCCTTGTAATAGCCTACGCCATTGTTTCTCCAGAAAGAACCTTCGTTACGTGGCTGCGGATAGGTATTAGATGCTCTTGCCGGTAAGCCCGCATCATTGGCAGGCACATACCAGTCTATATCTAATTTTTGACGTCCACGATCACGTGTATCGGCAAAATTAGAATGGAAGTTACTGTACACTAAAACTCCTTGCGTTACAATTACAGAAGTTGAAAGATCAAAGTTCTTTACACGTAGCGAACTGAAGAAACTTCCGGTCCAATCAGGGTTAGAAGAACCTAAAATGATACGGTCACCATCTGGTGTATATTGACCGTCATTGTTAACATCAAGCAATTTCTCCTGACCTTCTTCCATCCCGTAACCGGTTGCTTCATCGGCTTCATCTGCCTGCCAGATTCCGGTGAATTTATAGTTGTAGATCGCATCTAGAGATTCTCCAATAAATAAGTTGTTCCCTATATCATCTACTTCGCTCTGCCCGTATATAGTACGCAGCTCGTTAGTATTTTTAGTGAACGTAAATTGAGTCGTCCAGGTTACATCTTCGGTCTGAATATTTCGGGTAGTTAAAGCAAGTTCGACACCGCTGTTGTTTACAGAAGCTACGTTTGCATTAATATTAGAAAAGCCGGTTTCGCTAGGAAGATCTTGTGTAAATAATAGATCGTCAGAAAGTCTGTCGTAAACATCAACACTACCGGTGATACGATCATTTAAGAATCCAAAATCAACCCCCACATTAAATTCGCGAGTACGCTCCCAACGTAATGCCGCGTTAGCGATTTGCGTTGAGATAAATCCGTTAGAAACGGTACCGGCATAATCGTAGTAGGTTTGTGAATTCAGTGTATTTAATGACGAATAAGGATCAATGATATTGTTACCGGTATAACCAAAACTAGCACGTAACTTTAAGTTGCTTACCGTTGTTGATTCGGCTAAGAAATCTTCGTTAGAGATATTCCAACCCACCGCTGCTGACGGAAATGAATCCCAGCGATTATCTTCTGCGAATACCGAAGAACCATCCCATCTGTTAGATAGGGTTAGTAAATATTTATCATCAAATGCATAATTTAAACGCAATGCATAAGAGCGTAGTGTATTCTTATTGAATCCAGAACCAATATCATACGTACTTTGCTCTCCGCTGCCAATGTTATAAAAACTGGTATCAAAAGGCATATTACGAGAAGCCGAATACGAATTTTCGTTACGATTAGAGAAAATACTATAAAGCCCTAGTAAGCTTACATTGTGCTTTTCATCAAAAGTTTTATTGATGTTGAACTGATTGTCCCAAGTGTAATTAAAATTCTGGCTTTGATCTAAGCGCGCAGAAGGCAAATTGTTATTACTGGCACCGGTATTGGTCAATGCTCCCCAAGATCTTCCGCGTCGCGTGTCTGTATAACCCGCAGCGAAAGAGGTTTTAAACGATAGCCAATCTGTTGCTTGATATTGAAAATAACTGTTCCCAATCACGTTCCAACGGCGTACGTTATCGATTGAGTTATTAATTTCTAAAAGTGGATTATAGGTACTGGTTTTATTGATTATAAAATCTCCATTTTCATCTACTAATTTTCCAGGTTGTGGAAAAAGCGTAACCCCATCTAAATCATAAGGATCTAAAAATGGATTTAATCGAAATGCTTCACGCATAGCGACATCAGAACCTTGATCCTGATCGATCAAAGTAACCGTAACATTGGTACCTAAAGTAAACTTATCATTGATGTTGTGATCAACCCCAAGCTTTAAAGTATATTTATTCAATTCTTCATTATCGATGTTTCCTGTTTCATTTTGATAACCAATGCCTAAGTTATATCCCAAACCATTTTCTGCCCTTCCGGAAGCATTTACGTAGGTATTTTGCTGAACACCTGTTTTTAAAACCGCATCATACCAGTCAAAAGATTGATTAGCAGCTACCCGTCTTAAAAGCTCCTCGTTAGAACCATTACCACCCACGGCATTCGCTAATGTTTCGGCAGAAACAGCGCCTGTGTTAGGATCCGTTCCGGCGGTAGCTAAATAAGCAGATTGGTGATAATCCCACCAAGTTTGTGGATCCATTAATTTTGGTAAACGTGCTACATCTTTAACACCTACAAAAGACTCCACACTAACGGTTAGTCCGCCTTTTGCACCTGCACCACTGCGTGTGGTTACGATCACAACCCCGTTAGATCCACGAGAACCATAGATCGCAGTAGATGAAGCATCTTTTAAAATGTCCATTCGCTCAATGTCTTGCGGATTTAAGAAATCGATATTATCAGTAGGAACGCCGTCAACTACAAAAAGAGGGTCACCGCCACCGCCAATTGAATTCTGACCACGAATGGTGATATTAAAACCATCACCAATACGACCGGTAGAGTTACTTACCTGCACCCCGGGTACTAAACCTTGTAAAGATTCAACGGGATTGGTTATGTTTCTTTCGGTTAGACTTTCAGAACCTATAGTACCAACGGCACCTGTTAGATCTGATTTTTTTACAGTTCCATAACCTACTACGACCACTTCATTTAAAGACTGAACATCTGTCTCCAACGATATCGTAAAGGTACTTTGAGAACCCACGGCTACATTTTTAGTAAGAAATCCCACATAGCTCACCACTAAAGTGGCATCATCTCCGGGTACTTCTAGCTGAAAATTACCGTCAAAATCTGTTACCGTAGCATAATTGGTTCCTTCAACTACAATATTTACACCGGGCAACGGCATGCTGTCATCTGCAGAAGTAACCGTACCGGTAATCGTGCGTGTGTCCTGAGCAAATCCAGGTACCGAAAAAAGGCAGCTTGCCAGCACTAAAAGCAAGCCAATCTTTTTTCGAATAAGAAAATTTGTGTGTGTATTTCTCATCATGTTAAATTTGATTGTTTCTGTTTGTAATTGTTTCTGTTTACTTTTCTCCGTATTTCTCGTTATTAATAGTTGTATTTACATAATTTATAGGTTCGCAATTTTCAATCTTCAATGGAGTCGCCGCATTTTTGATGCTTACATTTTTCAAGCTGATTCCCGTCACCGGCTTTTCTTCTCTACCTTGAATCAACAGCCCATATTTCCCTCCATTTTCTACCGTTACATTTTCTAAGTTGATGTTTTTTATAGTTGGAATAAAGTCCCCTTCTTGAGTTCCATAGATGCCATAATACGTATTGATCTTAAGCACCGCTTCTTTTACCTGACCGACTTCAACATCCTTCACATAGACGTTTTCAACAAAACCACCTCTCAACGTGTTGGTCTTAATTCTTATGGCTCGATCCAGATTTGGACTGTTCATCGTACACTCGCGTACAAATACGTTACGTACCCCAGCTGAGATCTCACTGCCCATGACCACACCACCGTGACCATCTTTCATATCACAGTTTTCAACCACAATGTTCTCACTAGGAATATTTACACGACGACCATCACCGTTGCGTCCAGACTTTATTGCGATACAGTCATCACCAGTATTAAAGTTGCAATTGGTGATGTGCACATATTTTGAATATTCAGGATCGCAGCCATCATTATTAGGACCGTGGCTGTTCACAGTAACCCCGTCTACGGTTATATATTTTGATCTTAGCGGATGAATGACCCAGAACGGCGCATTGGTAAAAGTCACTCCTTGAATCAAAACATTTTCACACTCCAGCGTTTGCAAAAATAAGGGGCGTAGTTGATGACCTTCACCAAAAATGCGCTCTTCAACCGGAGTTCCATCTTCGATCATTGTAAAAAGCGTGGGCAAATTATGTTCATCTTTTTGCTGTGGCTCTCCCTCTTTGTGCCCATAACGCTCGGCACCACACCACGGCCACCAATTCTCTGTATTCGCTTGACCATTAAAAGTTCCCCTACCTGTTACTGCAATGTTTTTCTGCCCTTTAGCATAGATGAGCGGAGAATAATTCATGATTTCCATCCCCTCATACGAAGTATGCACAGCCGGTAAATAAGCGCTCTTATCTGTGGTAAATAAGACTTCAGCATCAACCTCTAGGTGTAAATTCACATTTGATTTTAAGTGAATTGGCCCTGTTAAATACGTTCCTTCAGGAACTAAAACTTTACCACCGCCCGCCTGATTGCAAGCAGCAATAGCAGCTTTAAAAGCTTCCGTATTTATAGTTGTTCCATCTGCTACAGCTCCGTATTCATTAATATTGAACACCGAATCCTGAAAAGTGACTGTCCCGATCTCTTCGATGATGGCATCAGCCTGTGCCCAAACATTTTCAGTTTGTGCTAAATCTGCTTTAGATTGCTCATTTTTATTTTTACAGGAAACTGAAACTAAACCAACCGCAACTACGGTTAGAAGAAGGTAGCGAAATCGATTTCTTAAAATGGGTAGCATAGATTAATAAACTGGTTATCTAAATGGGTTTGATCAAATTACTCGTTCTGCAACAATTAATGTAATCGATTGCACCAAAATAAATATTAATTATCAGTATGCAAATAAAAAAGACTAATTTTCATTAAAAAATCAGTTTTTAACAGTTAAATATGCCTGATTGATAAATTAAAGTGCCATTTTATGGCTTTTCTTCTTGTATATTCTACAGAAAAAGTGAGAAATATTAAAAATTATTCTAAATTGAAAACGATTACAACACCCTAATTGAAGATGCGCCAGAAAGAAAAGGTTACGATTTACGATATCTCAAAAAAACTAAATATTAGTGCTGCTACGGTATCGAGAGCTTTAAATGACAGCGATCGTGTGAGCTTAAAAACTAAGGAACTTGTTTTAAAAACCGCCAAGGAACTCAATTATCAACAAAACGCACTTGCCCTCGCTTTAAAAAGTGGTCGCACTTTTAACGTGGGAGTGGTTGTGCCGTATATCAATCACACGTTTTTTGCTTCGGTGATTCGCGGTATTGAGGAGGAGCTGGAACCAAAAGGATATCACGTGATTATCTGTCAAACGCACGAGAATGTAGAGAGCGAAGCCAAACAGATTAAAACCCTTCTAAATACGCATATAGACGGAATTTTTATTTCGGTTTCTAAAACCACAGAGAGCGTAAAACACATAGAGGAAGTTAGGGATGAAGGCGTACCACTGATCTTCTTTGACCGTAAAAAGGATATTTCAGGAGTGAGTTCGGTTACGATCAACGACTTTGAAGGGGCTTATGAAGCCACTACACACTTGATTCAACAAGGCTATACCAATATTGCGCACATAGGAGGTGATCATAAACTTGAGATTTATAAACACCGTTATGACGGTTATATCGCTGCACTTAAAGCACACAATCTGCCCGTGAATAATGATCTTTTGCTGCAAGTAAACAGCACTGTGGAAGCCGGTATTGAGGCTGTTAAATCCCTTTTAAAAAACAATATTAGCTTTGATGCAATCTTCTCTGCCAGTGACTATGTTGCTTTAGGGGGTATGCGCGAGCTGCGTGCTAACGGCTTTAAAATCCCAGAAGATGTAGGCGTTGTGGGCTTTAGTAACGAGCCGTTTACCAAATATTTAGAACGCCCGCTAACGACTGTGGGACAAACACCCGTTCTGATGGGGCAGATAGCCGCTCAGGTTTTTCTGGAACAAATTACAGACGTAAAAAAGAATTTTAGGGTTGAGAAAAAAGTGGTGTTGAGTCCGGAGCTTTATACCCGAGATACTTCAATAAAAAAAGGAAGCTAAAAGTAGCTTCCTTTTTAATGCATTTCTATACTGTAATTTAAAGTGACACTCCTCTTTTCCAAGGAATAAAATCATCCTGACCTAAAGCATCTGCCTTAGACTGGATCTCGCCACTCGCCACTTGAATTACGTGCTCTAAGATTTCTTCTCCCATCTCTTCAATGGTCTTTTCACCTCGAATAACACCACCACTATCAATATCTATAATATCGGGCATTCTACGTGCCAAAGTGCTGTTTGAAGCCACTTTAAGCACAGGTGCGATAGGGTTTCCGGTAGGTGTACCTAAACCAGTGGTAAATACAACAACACTAGCCCCAGAACCTACCATTGCCGTGGTGCTTTCTACATCATTACCCGGCGTACATAAAAGGTTCAACCCGGGCTTAGTGACATATTCTCCGTAATCTAAAATCGCTTGAATAGGCGATGTCCCGCCTTTTTTAGCAGCTCCGGCAGATTTCATAGCGTCAGTAATCAAGCCGTCTTTGATATTTCCCGGAGACGGATTCATATCAAATCCTGATCCTGCATCCACAGCAGATTTCTCGTAAGCCTTCATCAAGTGCATAAAACGCTCTGCATCCTCATCAGAAACACAACGGTTCACCAACTCCTGCTCTACTCCGCATAATTCAGGAAATTCAGAAAGTATGGGAGAGCCGCCTACTGCCGCCAGAATATCTGAAGCATAACCCAAAGCCGGATTTGCAGAAATCCCAGAAAAACCGTCTGATCCACCGCATTCTAAGCCCATCTTCAGTTTTGAGATTGAAGCTGGTTTACGCTGAATTTGATTCGCTTTTTTGATGCCCTCAAAAGAGTCTTTGATGATTTTAGAAAGCATCTCTTCAACTGTGCCTTCCTGTTGCTGCTCATAGATCAGCACAGGCTTTTTAATAGCAGCGCTCTTTTCGGCCAAAGCTTGTTTGAAAATGTCAATTTGTAAATTTTGGCACCCTAAACTCAATACAGTAGCCCCGGCCACATTGGGATTATTAACGTAGCCCGCAAGCAGTTTAGATAAAGAAACCGAATCTTGACGAATACCGCCACAGCCGCCTTGGTGCGTGATAAACTTCACTTGAATATTGTCAAAAATAGCCTGCTCTTCCTCTAGTTCTGCAACCGCTGTATCTTCTGGTGCACCGCTGATCAAACTGCGTAACAATTGTCGCTGTTTACTGGCTTTATGAAAAGAAAGCTCTTTTTCAAATACATCCTTAAGCAGTTCTATATTTCGGTTTTCACAAAATACTAAAGGAAAAAACAACCAGATATTCTGCGTTCCCACTTGACCATCCTCCCGGTGATAGCCCATAAAGGTTCGGTCTTTCCATTTTGAAATATCAGGTGCTGTCCACGAAGTTGTTTCTGTTTTTTTAGAAACTGAGTTCGCCTCGTGTTTTACATTCTCTGTAGTAAGCAAGCCTCCAAAATTAATCGCACTTAAAGCTTTTCCCACTAAAACCCCATACATATAGATAGGATCATTCACCTTAAAATCGGTCAATGCGATCTTATGCTTCGCTTTAGAATCGGTTAAAATTGCTATCGATTTTCCTTCAAAATCAACAGTATCTCCGGCATATAAATCTACTAAAGCTACTGCCACATTATCTTCAGGATGTACTTTTATCAACTTGCTTTTCATAGGTGCTTTACTTAAAAACAGTCTTTTAGACTGCATATTTTTTATAGGCTTCTTCTACGCCGTGCTCCTCAATTAACGCCAGAGCAGTAGTAACTTTTTGTTCTAATCCTGAAATCGCAGTTAAATCCTGATCCCAGAACCCAACATTGCTCAATACCTTTTGAGCCACTTTTGCATAGTCTTCGGTTTGCCAAGCTTCTTTAAAGAATGCCACAACCGCCGCATCATCTTTAATAGGTAATGCTCTACCCTTATAAGTGCCTTTATAAAAACGGATTAAACACGCCAATGCAAAGGTAAGATTTTCAGGCAATCGATTGTATTCTTTTTCAAAAGCTAAAAGACTAGGCAATACGCGAACTTTAAATTTAGACACCGTATTGAGTGCAATACTAGACAATAAGTGTTTGATGAACGGATTTCTAAATCGGTCAAAAACAGCATCTGCAAACTCTTGCAACTCTTCTTCGGAAAGATCTAAAGTTGGATTGATCTCTTTAAATACGGCATCTCGCACAAACTTTCCGGTAAATGCATCATCTACAGTTTCCTTTACCGTTTCATTTCCGTAGAGCAATGAAAAAGGAACCATCGTCGTGTGTGCTCCGTTAAGAATACGCACTTTACGTGTACGATAAGGCTGCATATCTTCAACGACCAAAACATTCTCGTCAATTTTATCAAACGGTATTTTTAGCTTTAATTGCGCGTCACCTTCAATCACCCAAAGTAAAAATGTTTCGGCCGAAACGATAAGATTATCTTTATACGCTAACTGACTTTGATACGCATCAATATCATCTTTAGGATACCCCGGAACAATGCGATCTACCAGCGTATTATGAAAGCTATTATGCTCTTCTACCCAGGTTTTAAATGCAGGCTCTAAGTCCCATAAATCTGCGTACTGCAAAATGATTTTCTTAAGCGTATCTGCATTATGATTGATCAATTCGCAAGGAATGATCGTCAATCCCATATCTGAAGCTCCTTCAAACTGATTAAAGCGTTTGTATAATAAAGCGGTTACTTTAGCCGGAAAACTTTTGTGTGGCGTGCCTGCAAGCGTATCATTCTCGTCAAAACTAATCCCTGCTTCGGTGGTGTTTGAGATTAAAAATTCTAGCTCTTCGTCAGTGGCTAATGCGAGATATTTATCGTAATCTGTATACGGATTCAGCCCTTCCTGCACACAGGAAATGGTGTGTATTTCTTCGGTTTCCTCTCCGTTTTTAATTCCTCTTAAAAATAAATTATAGAGTCCGTCTTGATCGTTAAGCATACTTACCATCCCACCTGGCAGCGGTTGGATCACCGCAACACCGGCATTAAAGTCTGCTTCTTTATTCAGTTTATCAATGATGTAATCTACAAAGGCTCTAAGAAAATTCCCTTCACCATATTGAATGACTTTTATAGGAAGTTTTTCGGTTAAACCTGTGTTTGCTCGAGTGAGATTTTTCATAGGGTTTATCTGGTTGATGCGTTAATTAATTATTCAAATAATGAAGGTAACCACAGGCTTATCGCCGGAATAAAAGTTACCATCAATAAAACGATGGCCATTACTGCATAAAGGGGCAGCAGGGGTTTCATTATCTTCTGAATTGAAGTTTTTGCCACTCCTACTCCAATAAACAATACTGCGCCCACCGGCGGGGTACATAGTCCCACACAAAGGTTCATTACCATCATAATTCCAAATTGAACCGGCTCAACTCCCATACTTGTGACCACCGGAAGGAATATAGGTGTAAATATCAAGACTGCTGGAGTCATATCCATAAAAGTTCCTACAAAGAGTAAAAGAACATTGATGATGATCAGGATGACCAGTTTATTGTCGCTAAGCGAAAGCAATGCTGAACTCACATTTTGAGGAATGTTCTCAAAAGACATTACCCACGACATACTCATTGATGTAGCAATCAAGAGCATCACAATCGCCGTGGTACCCACAGAGCTTAAGAAAATGCTCTTAAGACTCGAAATCTTTAATTCGCGGTATACAAACGAAAGCACTAAGCAATACAGCACTGCAATACCTGAGGCTTCAGTTGCTGTAAAAACCCCAGTTACAATTCCGCCAATTACAACGACTAGCAGCAACAAACTAGGCAAAGCATCTAAAAAGGTTTTGAGTATCGTTCCAAAACTACTGCGTTCACCTGCAGGGTATTTTTTCTTTTTGATCCAGAAGGTAGCCACTAACATTAGTGCAAGTCCCATTAAAATTCCGGGGATATATCCTGCAAGGAATAATGAAGCGATAGAGACACCGCCGCTCGCGAGCGAATATACGATCAATACATTAGAAGGTGGAATGATCAATCCTGTGGTCGAAGCCGTAATATTGATCGCCGCTCCAAATTCTTTAGAATAATTTTCTTTTTCCATAAAGGGCCCTAAAATCCCTCCAATCGCTGAAGTTGCTGCTACCGCAGAACCTGAAATTGCACCAAAAAGCATCGCTGCTATAACATTCACATAGATCAGTCCTCCGGGTAGCGCGCCCATGAGCGCTTTAGCAAAATTAATAAGTCGTAGCGCTATTCCGCCTTGATTCATAATTTGACCGGCAAGCACAAACAAAGGGATTGCCAATAGCGAAAAACTATCTAAACCGGTAGCCATACGCTGCGCAATTGTGGTGACACTGGCTAGCGAATCAATAGAGACCATAATGGTCAATAAACACGAAATCCCAATAGACCAAGCCACAGGCACCCCAATACCCAGAAGCACAAAGAAAACCAGTACCAGAATTAATACTTCAATCATGATGCTAAATATTTTTGAGGGTTCGCTAATTCGATGATCTTATACCAAATAATCAATGCGCCACTTATGGGTAATACGGCATAAACAAAACCAAGCGGCAAGCCTAGTGCTGCAGAATATTGGCCGAGTTCAAAATTCACGTAAACCAAATTGATGCCGCCAACGATCAAAGCAAAAAGCGCGAATAAAATGATCAAAATATTAATCCCCATTCGCAGTTTAATCCGGTTTTTGACGTTGAGTTTAGGTGGAAGTATGTTAATCGCTAAGTGATCTTGTTGCCCGGCAGCATAAGCCGCTCCCAAAATACCGATCCAGATCAGCAAGAAGCGCGCAATCTCTTCTGTAAACGAACTAGCTGCTTGCAGCACATATCTAGAAAAGACCTGCCACAGCACAGCGATAACGATTGAAGCCATCAGAAAAACCAAGATGCCTCCTAAAATTTTGTCTAATCTTTTTTTCATACTTTAATTGGTTTTAACGGCTTGAATTTGTTCTATTAGCTTTTTCATCTCAGGATTCTGAGAAAACTCCTCATACATTGATTTCACACGATTGCGAAACGGTTCTTTATCTGGTGTAATTACCTCTACTCCGGCTTTCTTGATTTCGGCAAGCGCTTCCATTTCGGCTTCGTGCCAAATTTCCTTTTCAAAAGCCAGCGATTCATCAGCTGCCTCTTTTACCCAGCGCTGTTCTTCTTCAGAAAGATCATCCCAGATAAGCGTGCTTATCAACAACTCATCAGGTAGCGCAGTGTGCTCGTCCACTACAAAGTATTTACATACCTCATAATGATGCGACAGGTAAAAACTAGGCAAGTTATTTTCTGCACCATCCACAACCCCTTGTTGCAAAGCTGTGTAGAGTTCGCCCCAGGCAATTGGCGTAGGAGAACCTCCAAGGTTTTTAACCATATTCATCGCCGTCTGACTTTCCATCACACGTAGTTTTAGGCCTTTTAGATCTTCAGGGGTTTCTACCGGTTTTTTAGTATAAAAACTGCGGCTACCGGCATCGTAAAACGTCAAGCCTTTAAGGCGCTGCGGAATACTCGAGCTCAGCAATTGCTCTCCGATCTCACCTTCTAAAACCGCAAACCGATGCTCTGCATCTCTAAACAAAAAAGGAAGACCGAATACTTTAAGTTGCGGTGCAAAATTCTCAAGTACACCGGTGGACACTTTAGTCATCCCCAAACTTCCTATTTGCAATAGTTCTAGACATTCGCGCTCAGAACCCAATTGCTGGCTGGGGTAAATATCTAAACTGAGCTTTCCGGCCGATTTTTCTTTGAGACGCTCGCCCATAAAAACCATCGCCTTATGCACCGGGTGCGACACATCAAGACCATGCGCCAGTTTGATCACGCGAGAATCTGAAGCTTCTTTACAAGCAGTCTGGCATACAAGGCCAACTACGGCAAGAACTATTAAAATAAAATTCTTCAGCCTGCTCATGAGCGTAATTTTTTAACAAGATCAAGCGCCGAGCTGATCGTTTGTGTGATCGCGCCATAATCGTAGCCTCCATCTGTATTTTTTAAAAAAAGTTTAGACCCGATCCCCACGCAGTGTACTCCGGCTGCAATCCACTCTTTTAAGTTTTCTTCGGTAGGGCTCACACCACCTGTAGGCATTATACTAGCCCAAGGTAAAGGCCCTTTTACTCCTTTAACAAAAGCAGGACCACCTACCTGTGCTCCCGGAAAGATCTTAACGACCTCAGCACCCAACTCTTCAGCATAAGAAATTTCAGTAACCGAACCGCAACCCGGCATCCAGGCCACTTTTCTACGGTTACACGCTTTTGCCATTTCAGCATTGACAATTGGAGAAACAATAAAGTCAGCTCCCAATTGAAGATATAAAGATGTGGTTCCTGCATCTAGCACAGAGCCTACTCCCATCATCATCCCTTGCAGTTCTGCCTTAGCATATTTATTTAAATCAGCAAAAACTTCGTGAGCAAAGTCTCCGCGATTGGTAAACTCAAAAGTGCGTAAGCCTGCATCATAACAAGCTTTTAAAACCTGCTTACAAACCGCTATGTCAGCATTATAAAAAACCGGAACAATTCCGTTTTCCTTCATCTGAAGCACCACTTCTATACGTGAATAATTAGCCATTAATTGTTGTTTTATCTTTTAATTCTTCCACCGGTATTCCCTTGCATCACCTCGTTGATCTCAGCAACAGAAACCAGATTCACATCTCCTAAAATGGTGTGCTTTAATGCACACGCCGCGTTGGCAAAATTCAGTGCTTTTTCGGCATCAAAATGCAGCAAACCGTATATGAGTCCGGCTGCGTAAGCATCTCCGGTTCCTATTCGATCCACCACCTGTGTAATTTCTAATTCTGATGTTTCAAAATAGGTATTCTCTACCCAAGCTCTTCCGTAGATCTTTTGCCACGAAGCGCTCATACCGGTTCTGATCTTATCAAAAATCTGTGTAATGCTCGGGCATTCTTCCATCAACTTTTTACTGGCTGCGATAAATCCATCTTGATCTAGCCCGTAAGAAGTTCCTAGAATTTCATTGATCTCATTTACGCCACCAATAAAAATGGTAGATAGACTTACCAATTCTTTTAAGACCTCTTGTCCTTTTCGCCCATACTGCCATAAATTACTGCGGTATGCGGGATCTGCAGTAATCTGCAAACCTCTTTCTTTTGCAGATACAAGTCCTGCTTTTAAAGCTTGATATGCTGCTTCTGAAATCGCCGGGGTAATCCCAGTCCAATGAAAAAATTGAGCATTCTCAAAAATGGTATCCCAAGCTATGTTTTCAGGCTGAATATTTGCAAACGATCCATTTAAACGGTTGTAAGCAATCTGACTGCTACGCATTCCCGAACCAACTTCAAGTATGTATTGGCCTATAGGATGTGCGACTTTCTGAACATCAGCAACATCAAGACCATAGTGTCGCATACTTGCAAGGGCGGCTTCGCCCACTAGGTCGTCAGAAACAGCGGTTATATGTTTTACCGACTCTCCTAAAACTGCTAGAGAAGCCCCAACATTCATTTCGGTACCGCCAAAGAAAAAATCTAACGACTTGGCCTGCGTCAATTTTCGGTTTTCTGCAGGTGACAGTCGTAGCAGCACTTCGCCAAAGGTGATTATGTCTGGAGTGTTATGCATTAGGTTCTAGAAGTTGAAATATTCTTTAGCATTGTGATAACTGATATTGGCAATCGTCTGCCCTACCAAATCCATATCATTTGGGATTTCGCCCGAAGCGATCTCTTTACCAAATAGATTACAAAGCACACGTCTAAAATATTCGTGCCTCGGAAACGACAAAAAGCTTCGGCTGTCTGTTAACATCCCAACAAAACAACTAATCAAGCCCATATTAGAAAGCGCATTCATTTGCTTTTCCATTCCGTCTTTCTGATCTAAAAACCACCATCCGGAACCTAATTGAACCTTCCCTTTAACGCTTCCGTCATTAAAATTACCAATCATCGTAGCCATCACTTCATTGTCTGAAGGATTGAGGTTGTAGATTATGGTTTTAGTCAATTTATCGTTGCTGTCAAGGGCATTTAAAAATCCTGATAAGGCTTCTGCTTGAGAATAATCTCCAATAGAATCCCAACCGGTATCTGGCCCCAATTGCGCCAGCATACGCTTATTATTGTTGCGTAAAGCGCCTAAGTGAAATTGCTGCACCCATCCTAATTCGTGATAGGTTTCTCCTAAAAAAAGTAAAATGGCTGTCTTAAATTTTTCAATTTCTACGGAAGAAAGACTGGCACCGCCTCGGCGTTTCTTAAAAATTTCTTGAATTTCCGAATCTGTAAATGCTGTCCACGAGATTTGATTCAAGCCGTGGTCGCAAAGTCGGCATCCATTTTTATGAAAAAAGTCGATACGCCGACGCAAAGCTTCCTGCAAATCTGCATACAATACAATTGAAACTCCGGAAACTTCAGCCAACTTATCAAGATACGTATTAAAATCTTCGGCTTCTATTAAAATCGCTTTATCCGGTCTAAAAGCGGTGCTCATCTTGAGTCCGGCATCAGCGCCATCATAAGCCTGATGATGTTTTAAGGTATCTAAAGGATCTTCGGTAGTACAAACAGTTTCTACATTCATTTGGGTCAATAACCCGCGACAGCTGTTTTCTTTAAGCTGTAACTGGCGATTCACTTCTTCATAAATTTCCGGACCGCTTTGTTCATTAAGCAGCTCATCAATATCAAAATAACGCTTCAATTCTAAATGCGTCCAGTGATACAATGGATTACGCAACGTGTGCGGAACAGTTTTGGCCCAAGCCATAAACTTCTCTTCATCTGAAGCATCACCCGTAATAAAACGCTCATTTACACCCAAGGTGCGCATCGCACGCCACTTATAGTGATCTCCGTTAAGCCACACCCTTGAGATGTTCTCAAATTGTCTATCAGCCACGATCTCTGCCGGTGGCAAATGATTGTGGTAGTCAATAATAGGCTGCGGAGCAGCGTATTTATGATAAAGTTCTTCAGCATATTTATTTTCTAAAAGAAAGCTGTCTTTTATAAATGTGTTTTTAACCTGTGCTGCTGTACCTATACTCATGATCTTAAATTTTTATGATGAGATTTATCTTCCCATCCAACCGCCATCTACGGTCATTACGGTTCCGCTCATATAATCGCTGGCTTGAGAAGCCAGGAATATGATCGGTCCTTTAAAGTCTTCGGGTTTCCCCCATCTACCTGCCGGAATTCTCGCCAAAATAGAACTGCTACGATCAGGATCGTCGCGTAATGCCTCGGTATTATCTGTAGCGATATACCCCGGAGCAATCGCATTAACCTGAACGCCCTTACCGGCCCATTCGTTAGACAAAGCCATCGTAAGTTGACCGATCGCTCCTTTTGAAGCCGCATAACCAGGGACGGTAATACCGCCTTGAAAGGTTAATAACGAGGCGGTAAAAATGATCTTTCCGCTGCCGCGTTTTACCATTTCTTTACCCAACTCACGACTTAAAATAAACTGCGCATTCTGGTTTACTTCAATTACCTTATCCCAGTATTCGTCGCTATGTTCTGCTGCCGGAGCACGTAAAATCGTACCGGCGTTATTGACTAAAATATCTATAGAATCATTTTCTGATTTTACCTTTTCTATAAAGGCATAGAGCGATTTACGATCTGAAAAATCACATTGATATCCTTTAAAACTGCTTCCAGCGGCTTTCACCGCCTTTTCAATCGCTGATCCCGAAGTTTCTAAAGAAGCTGAAACTCCAAGAATATCAGCTCCGGCTTCGGCTAAAGCTTCAGCCATTGCGAAGCCTATTCCTCGTTTGCATCCGGTGACTAGTGCAGTCTTCCCTTTTAAACTGAATAAACTCATCTTATTTCAAATCTTCTGGTGAAACGCCATCCATATCGCCGTAATCCATATTCTCACCGGCCATTCCCCAAATAAACGTATAGTTTGAAGTACCTGCGCCAGAATGAATAGACCACTCTGGTGAAATGATCGCCTGGTGATTTTTCATAAATACGTGACGGGTCTCGTCTGGCTGTCCCATAAAGTGACTTATGGTTTGCCCTTCTTCAAGATCAAAATAGAAATATACTTCCATTCTTCGGGTATGTGTATGCGCCGGCATTGTGTTCCAGACATTACCTTCTTGCAGCTCTGTCATCCCCATTTGAAGTTGACATGTATCAACCACACTGTTGACCAATAATTTATTGATCACACGTTTGTTAGAATATTTTGTATCACCCAGTTCTACAATTTCGGCTTCTTTTTTAGTTACCTTTTTTGTTGGATACGCGTGATGTGCAGGTGCCGAATTGATATAAAAATAAGGCTGCTCTTCAGTAGCTTCAAATACAACCTCTTTCACACCTTTACCTACGTAAAGTGCTTCTTTATTACCCAATTCATAAACCTCACCATCAACGGTGATTTTACCTTTTCCTCCTACATTGATAACTCCTAATTCGCGACGATCAAGAAAATGCTCAGCTTTTAGATCATCTATAGGCTCAAGTTTTACCGCTTGATCAACAGGAAATGCACCTCCGGCGATATACCTGTCATACATTGTATAGGTAAGATTGATCTCATTTTTAACGAACAACTCCGGAATTAAAAAGTGCTCTCTAAGTTCTTTAGTAGTATATCTTTTTACATCCTCAGGATGATGTGCGTATCTAAATTCTGATTTTGTCATGGAATTATTTTTTCTGTTTACACTTTAAGTTATCTCTCAAAGCTACAATTCTATTTTTTAAATGTAAAATTTACATTTTATTTAAACGGAACATTAAATTTCTCTAAACCCAAATTTATAAAGGTTGTGTGCTTTCCTTATCCTGTACTGTATGGTATGGCTATTCTAAAACCCCATGGTTATCAAGTTTAGCCAGTTTTTTCGCTAAATCTTTTTCAAAAGCTTCTTTTGATTTAATTCCGTTCTGCTCTTGATCCCAAGCACTTAGAATATAATAGGTTTGCGTTTCGGTTGAAGGTTTAAATACTACCAAATGATCGTGCGGACCGTCAACAACCTCTGCATCTTCGGTTTTGTAAAAAATTGCCATACCCAGCTGGTCCTGCTCTCCTGCTAATGTTTGCACGCCATAAGTTGCGATGTAGGCCCAAGACCCATCTTCGCTTGTTGCTTGCATTAAAGGAATATCCTCAAACTTCACAATACCGGTAGCTAAACCATCAAAAGAAAAACTCGGTGTGAGTTCGGCTTTCAAAAAGCGATCTTCAGGAAAAATACTGATAACCGACTTTAGGTCTGTTGTAACGTCACCGGTTTTCCAACCTTCATAATTAATTACCACACTTGATTGAGAAGCTTCGTTATTCACTTTTACACTGGTTTTCTGAACTTCATCAAAGTGTGCTATGGTATCACCGGTAAATCTTCCGTAGCCGCCAATCCCCATAGATTTCCCGGCTTTCAAAATATCCTGCCCCCAAGGTGCATTATTATGATAGGAGTCAAAACCATCTGTCCCCACGTAAGGAAGCACTAGAGTATCTACTTTTTTACCAAAAATATCTATTGCATTTCTCCAGTCTAAATACAGACGGTATGCGGTTTGCTTATTTTCCCATCCCGGACCTTCATAGCGTATATACCAAGAATGATCTGTGTGTTCCTCAGGAACTATAAGTTCGTCTACATTCTCAAAAGATCCGTCAATATATTCTCGTGTATCTTCTTTCCAGCTACCGCCTTTTTTTACCGATATTTCAGCATAGGTTTCCGGGTCAACTTCCTCTATCTCAATGATTTCCTCAACAGTGTTTTTTTCTTCCTTTTCTTTACAAGCTACAAGCGCTGCTAAGGCAAAAGCTCCTGATAAAATTCTAGTTTTCATTTTTTTTGATTCTTGTTTGATTAGCGATCTAGTTGAAGTGCAGCCATAATAAACGGACCTGTTCCTTTTGGGTCGTTGTCTTTTTGACGCTCATTTACATAATACTCAAACGAACCATCGCGATACGGATCTCCTCCTAAACCGGCTACGGCGCACACCTGAGTCAGGGTAATCGTTCCATCATCATTACGTACAATGAGTTCTTGCGTTAAGCCGTCAAAAGCTTTATTGGCTACAGCTTTAAAACGCTGATCAAGATAGCCTTTATTCACTCCTTTTGCAATTGCATAAGCAAACATAGAAGATCCGGATGCCTCTAAATAGTTCCCTTCTTGGTCTCCCATCGTAGGCACTTGATACCATAAACCACTTTCATGTTGATAAGGAATTAAAGCTTCGGTAAGCTGTTGTAAATAAGAAATCAACTCCTTTCGTTTAGGGTGTTCTTCCGGAAAATAATCTAACACATCAACTAAAGCCATCATGTACCAACCTAGTGATCTGGACCAAAAGTTAGGCGACACGCCGGTTTCTTGATCAGCCCATTGCTGCTCTTTGCTTTCATCCCAACCGTGATAGAGTAATTGAGTTTCAGCATCAATCGCGTGTTCTTGAATCAATTCAAATTGTTTAGCGACGTCATTTAAATTTTCAGAATCACCGAAAGTGACTGCGTACTGGGCATAAAAAGGCGCTCCCATATATAAACCATCTAACCACATCTGACTTGGATAGCGTTTTTTATGCCAAAAACCGCCTTGTGATGTCCTGGGATGTTCAGCCAATTGCTTTCTCAATAATTGCATCGCCTTCAGGTATTTTTCGTTCCCCGAGCGTTCGTACACCTCAAAGAGCAATTTACCGGCATTGATCATATCTATATTGTAATCGTCCAGCGTATAGGTTTGAATACTTCCGTCTTCGTTGATCAACTGATCAGCATAATCAGCCACATAATCGTAATACACAACAGAATCTGTCACCATCTCAAGATCAAGAAAAGCTTTTAAAACCAGTCCGTGTACATAATCCCATTTTGCCGTGGTTCGGTCATCAATTTGATAGCCTTCCGGGAATCTATGCTTGATAGACTCAGCCATTTGAACAGACCATTTTTCACCTTCCAGAGACAAACTTTCGGTCACTGCGATATCCTCTTGCGATTCCTGTTTGGCAGATTGTTTACAAGAACTGCTAATTCCTATTAAAAGGATGAGCACAGCATAAAAGACACTTGATTTCTTCATAAGATTAGTAATAACGGATTACGAAATCGATTTCAATTTAAGTAAGTAAAAATACAATCGATTGCACAAACATAATATACTATTTATTGTTATCCAAAGAATTTTGTTTATAAACTGAATTTTCGTGGATATTTAACTAAAAAAAATGCCTGCTCAATAGAAATGTGACGAATTTACCAGGAATTGACAATTCATATCTTTAAGCAAATACTGTTTTGATCCTCTCCAAAACCAACAAACAATTAAAAATGATCAGTTTTTGCAAAGTATTCTCATCAAACTTCTAAAATTTATCATAAAAAATAAAAATAAATGTAAATCATACACCATCCTGCATATTCTCTGACTTCAACGCGCATCAACCCACCTCTAACCCCCACAACTAAATGCATTTAGCATATTTTAAGCAGGTTAGAGCAGGATAGTCAAAATTAGATTTCCTAATACATTTGGGTTGTTAATAAATTTAACAAGTCACACAGATGGAGCTCCCCCTAATCCATCTATCAATTCATCAGCTATAAATCAATTAAATGAATAGACCATTACTCACGTACATCTTATTTCTCTGTTGCGCAATCGTTATCGCTAGTTGCAGCTCTAAAGAATTTGATGAATATTATGCAAGACCCGATGACCTTGAGGAGCCTATTTATCAACAATTAGAAGCTCGAGGAAATTTTACTGTGCTTACACAACTTATTGAAAAAGCCAATTACAAAGACATCTTAGGAAAAGCTGGTTACTGGACCATGATCGCCCCAAACGATGAGGCTTTTGAGCGTTTCTTTCAAGAACAAGGTATCGCTAACGTTAGTGCAATCGATTCCGTCTTGGCAAACAAGATCGTTAGATACGCGCTTATCTACAATGCCTTTAGAACAGAGCGTCTTTCAGACTATCAATCTAATACAGGCTGGGAAGAAGACAACGCTTTCAGAAGAAGAACCGCCTATTATGATGGTTTTGAAGTCAAGACAGTAGATGGAAACGAAATCGTTGTCGCCGGTTCAAACCGGAATAACGCTCCTGACGGCGACCCTTACATTCCCGGGGACAACAACAATAAATACCTCACCTATTTTGTAGATGAATATATGACCGCCAATGGCTTGGGAGCTTTTGATTACAATTATTTCTTCCCGGGGCAATCGTACACCGGCTTTAATGTACTGGGTTCTGCGATGGTCAATGCTGATATTGTAGCAGAAAACGGGATCATTCACGAAGTTGATGAAGTTTCGCTTCCGTTAATCAATCTTGATCAAAAGCTTGAAACCAGCAGCGAATACAGCCTTTTTAGAAGCATCCTTGAGGACAATCTTGTAAACTATGTGTTTGATCAGGATGCGACCACTACCTATCAGAATTTTACTAGAAATACAGATCAGGTTTACATAAAAGTATATGACCCTGCGCTATCCTTTTCACCAAATAATGAAAACTACCTCAAAGAAGCAGACAATGATGGGCAAAGCGATGCTTACACCATGTTTGTTCCTGAGAATAGCGTTTTACAGAGTTTTATTGATGAAGTCTTGCTCAAGAATTATGCATCGCTAAACCTTCTCCCAAAATATGTTTTTGAGGATTTTGTAAATGCGCATATGGTACAAAATGCAGTCTGGCCTTCGCTTGTGGAAGCCTATAGTAATGCATTAGAAGAAGATATACGCATTGATTTAAGCACTGAAGTAAATGAAGCTCAGGTTTTGAGCAATGGCTTCTTCTATGGCACCAATAAAGTGCAAGAGTCTAACTTATTTTTTAGTGTATATACGTCAGCGTATTTAGATCCTGAATTTACCTTAGCGACACGTTTGTATAATGATGGTTCAGGCTATCGCGAAATTATAAGCAATATCAATAGCAGATACACGCTGTTCCTGCCGTCTGATGATGTTCTTAGAGATTTAGGTTACGATTACAACATTAACCGTGAAGAATGGGTGTATACAAATCCTGCTACCGGAAACACCGTGGCCGGTACTATTGCCAGGTCTCGTTTGTTGCGCGTGCTTTATAACGGAATTATCCCTACGCCTAATGACGAACTTAATGACCTTTCCGGTTCTGGAATCATTCGTTCCGGTGACTTTGACCTTCCGGGAGAATATATTAAATGGGAAAACAATACAGTCTTTGCCGCAGGAAATGAAGTCTTAGGCAACCGCGTAAACATTATAGGGTTTGAAGATCAGCGCAACGGCCGCACCTATTATATTGACAATTTACTGGAATTTAGTGAAGAAGCGCCCGGTTTAGATATTATGCGCTTGGCGGAAGAACCTGATTCAGAATACAGCAATTTTTATAATTATCTAGAGAATTCTTTACTCTATGATCCCGCTGCCGGAAGCATTACCGGTGTTGAACTCGGTACATCTTACACCTTTGTGGTACCCAATAATGCTGCTATTGAACAAGCAGTACGAGATGGTGTCCTACCGGGTGATTCCACAACAGGAATCCCTGACTTTAACCCTTCAAATGGAGGGCAACAGGATCAGGTAGCAGACTTTATACGTTACCACATTCTTGCCACCCGAACCGCTTCAGACGATGGTTTGATCAGCGGCCAGATAGAAACTTTACGTAGAGATGGCATTGGAGAAAAAACCTATATCGGTTTAATAACCGGCCCTGGCGAACTGAGCTTTGTAGATTCTGCAGGACGCATCGCCGATTATATTCCCAGCGCCAGCAACAACCTTGCAGATCGCAGTTTAATACACCTAGTAGATAACTACCTTTTATATACAGAATAAGATGAGACAACTTTACACAACTATACATTATTGTTTCACCATAATCCTTTTTATTCTAGTAAGTAACCAAACGCTTGCTCAAGATGCCAATATGGTAGTTAGAGGTACTATTTTAGATAGCTCTAATAATCAACCCATACCCGGGGCAACGATTGCTGAACAAGATGCCGAAAACAGAACGGTAACCGGAGTCATTGCAGATTTTGACGGAAATTTTGCCATACGTGTCAAAAGCCGAAGCAATAAACTGGTTATTTCAACTTTAGGATACACTTCGCAAACGATACCTCTTTCAGGACAATCGAGCTACACTATTAATCTTACGCCATCAGTAGATGAACTTGATGAAGTAATGATTAGCGTTGAAAAACCAACAGAAAGCGGTTTACTTGATATTTCAGAACGAAATATGACCACCAGTACCGTTACAGTAAAGGCGGCAGATGTAGAAAATACTCAGGCTGCTTCTATAGACGAAGCCTTGCAAGGGCGCGTTCCTGGTGTGGATATCACGGCAAACTCGGGAGATCCCGGAGCGGGAATGCAAATACGCATCCGCGGAACTTCATCTATCACCGGTTCGTCTGATCCACTCGTGGTTGTTGACGGAATGCCTTATGAGACTTCAATACCTGAGGATTTTAACTTTGGCTCTGCTGACGAACAAGGCTATGCGGCATTATTAAACATCGCACCCTCAGACATTGAAAGTATTACCATACTTAAAGATGCGGCAGCTACAGCAATGTGGGGAGCACGTGCAGCAAGTGGGGTGCTTGTCATCAATACCAAACGGGGTTCTGTAGGTGCACCAAAAATTGGATACACTTTTACCGGTACTTTTATGAAGCTACCGCGTACCATACCTATGTTAAGCGGAGATCAATATTCTCAATTGATTCCTGAGGAATTTATGAATCGCAATGGTACGCCATTAAATACACTTACTGTAAAAGAATTTCAATACGATCCACAAGAGGTATATTTCTATAAAAACTACGGTAATAATACAGATTGGGTTGATGCCATTTCGCAGACCGGTTTAACTGGAGAACACAATCTTTCTCTACAAGGTGGTGGTGAGAAAGCGCGCTACTACACTTCAGTAGGTTACTATGATTCTAAAGGTGTAACTAAAGGAACCGCTTTTCAACGTATTAATGGGCGTCTGAATTTAGATTATGTTGTTTCAGACAGAATAAGATTCAAGGCTGATATCGCTTATACACATACGGTTACAGACCGAAACTACGTTAACGGAACCAGCAGCGGAGACCGACTCAGAAGCGTCGCTTATACTAAAATGCCTAATATGAGCATTTATGAGTATGACGATGTAGGAGATCTTACTCCTAATTATTTCTCTCCTGCCCAAAATATTCAAGGCGCCTATAGCCGAACCTACAATCCTGTAGCAATGGCAGAATATGCGACCAACGAACAGACAGGAGAACGTATCGTACCGCATTTCAATCTAAAAGTAGATTTAATCCCACGCCGATTGATCTCGACTTTTGATCTGCAATTTGACTTCAACAGTACCAAGGCCAAAGCATTTTTACCACAAAATGCAACCGGAAGACCGTTTACAGAAACTGTGGTTAACCAAGCTTCTGATGCGGATGTAGATATTGCCAGTGTAACTTCAAAGACTAATCTTATTTACACACCGGAGATCGGTAAAGACCACTCATTGCAAACGCTTTTATCCATTCAAACTAATGATTTTAGATACGAGTCTCACCAGGCACTGACTTCAAACACAGCGTCTTCATTGCTTACTGACCCGTCTGTTCCTTCCAGAACACAAAATGCGGAATTGCAACTTTATAATAACAATAGTCAGTCTCGCAACGTCGCTGCATTAGTAAATGCTCAATACAGTTTACTAGATCGTTATATTCTTAATGTAGGTGTACGTGGCGACGGGAATTCAAAATTTGGTCCGGGTAATCGCTATGCACTTTTCCCTTCTGTTTCTACGCGTTGGAGAGTTTCGGGTGAGCCTTTTATGGATAACTATGATTTTATTGATGACTTAAGTTTTAGAGCCAGTTATGGTCAATCAGGTCGCGCACCGCGTTACGATTACAGATATTTTAATGTCTACGGAAACTTTAATTCTTCTTATTTAGGAATGAACGGGGTTTACCCACAAAACATTGAACTCGACAATCTACGTTGGGAAACCCTCACCGGACAGAACATTGGTTTAAATCTACAAATGTTCAACCGAAGAATTATGCTTGATGTGGATGTCTATAAAAACCGAACAAAAGATCTACTGTTCCAAAATGTAGATTTGACCACCGTATCGGGTTACAGCAGCCTTTCTGATCAAAACGTAGGTACTTTAGATAACCAAGGTTGGGAAGTAGGACTTTACACCACTCCTATCAAAACAGATAAATGGAAGGTGGACTTCAACTTCAACATTGCGAGCAACCAGAATATCATTAGAGAAATTTCAGAATTCTACCCCAGCGAAAGCGGTAATGTAGATCGTAATGGAGAGTTCAAGCGCTTTTTACAAACTGACAATCCCTTTGGTTCGTTTTACGGCTATCGCTTTAAAGGTGTGTATCCTGACTTAGAATCTACGCAAGCGCGGGATGCTAATGGCAATGTGATTACCGGCCCTAATGGTGAAACGGTTTACATGCGCTTCAACTACCCTAATACAGATTATATTTTTCAACCGGGAGACGCGATCTATGAAGACATCAATAAAGATGGAAACATAGACAGTAGAGATGTGGTTTATCTGGGAAATAGTAACCCAAAATTCACCGGTGGTTTTGGACCTTCGGTAACCTTTAATGATCAGTTTAAGCTGTTGTTGTTTTTCACCTATCGTCTGGATTATGACATCGTGAATGGTACTGATATGTTGACAACCAATATGTACACGTATGACAATCAGAGTACCGCAGTACTGTCTAGATGGAGAAATCCGGGAGACCAGACCAATATGCCTCGCGCGGTGTACGGTGCCGGTTACAACTGGTTAGGTTCAGATCGCTATGTAGAAGATGCTTCTTTTGTGCGTTTCCGCTCTGCGACCTTCAGCTACAACTTTACAAAACCTTTTCTCAAAAAATGGAAACTTGATGACCTGCGCGTATATGTAACAGCAGACAACCTGCTCACATTTACCAATTATCGCGGTCAGGACCCTGAAGTGAATATGCGAGGTGGCGATCCTTTTGGAATTGCAATTGACTACTCAAGAACGCCCCCTACGCGCCGATTTACCTTAGGAATACAAACTCGATTTTAATTAGAACAATCATATCTATGCAAACAAGAATTACACATATACTCGCTATCCTTCTTGCAGCATTAAGTCTGTCTTGTGATAGTTATTTAGACCTCAGACCTGAGAATGGTACCGTGCGCCAAGAATTCTGGCAAACTAAAGAAGATGTTCAGGCAGCGGTGATAGGAATTTATTCTGCTATGCTGAACACACCGCCATCAGAAAGCGATCTAACGCTCGCTGAATATTTATTTATGTACGGCGAATTACGCGGAGGAATGGTGAGTCCGGCTGCTTTTACTTCAAACGATCAAAGCGATATCATAACCACAAATATTTTACCGTCAAACAGTATTACGACCTGGTCTCAATTTTATCGCATTATCAACTACTGTAATACGGTGATCGATCTTGCACCAGACGTTCTTGAGGAAGACCCAACACTTACACAAGAGCAGCTCAACAATTATTTATCTGAAGCTTTGGCGATACGTGCTTATTTATATTTTACGCTAGCGAAATCGTTTAAAGATGTACCGCTAAAACTTGACGCCACGTTGTCTGATGGAGATAATTTTCAGCTTGAAACCACTCCACAAGATCAAATTTTTGCGCAAGTGCTTGTTGATCTTAATGAAGCAGAGCGCCTAAGTGTTGAAGATTATGGTAATACGCCTGAAAACAAAGGCCGCATTACAAAATTTGCCATCAATGCGATGCAGGCAGATCTACACCTGTGGTTAGAAAATTATGATGAGGCTTTAGTCGCTGCTGATAAGATCATCAACTCAGGACAATTTGAATTGATTGATGCGAGTCCGCAATGGTTTACCACGGTTTTTGCCATAGGCAATTCTACCGAAAGCATTTTTGAACTTCAATATACACCAGAAAATCGTGGTCCGTTTTACGGAATCTTTTTACAGCAGCCGCAATACCTGGC